>CAXSIE010000627.1:0-2620 GCA_964237295.1 uncultured Flavihumibacter sp.
TGTTACGATATTCGTAATGTCTTCCTGATCTTTTATTATTGTCGGTCGAAACCCATTTTTATAGGTCGCTTGAGAAATACAGCCAATACCTGGGGACAAACCTTGGTCCTTCATCCACATCTGCATTGCATAGTGCCTGGTGGCGGATTAACAAAGCAAGGGCAATGGAGACAGGCAAAGAGCGATGGTAAATACCTCTTTAATGTAAAAGCTATGAGCAAGACCTTCCGTGGCTGGTTCATAGCTGCCCTAAAAGAGATATAACCGCAAGAGATGACCCGAGCATTAATCAATCAATTGTATCAACACAAATGGGTCGTTTATGCCAAACAGAACTTTTCAGGTCCCCAAAGCGTCATTAAATACCTTGGGCGTTACACCTACAAAATAGCTATCAGCAATCATCGCATTACAAATGCCGAATCAGGCAAAGTAACCTTTAGTTACAAGGACTGTAAGCATGGTGATATAAAAAAAGAAATGTCCCTGGAGGCGATGGAATTTATCCGCAGGTTCTCCTTACATATAATGCCCAAAGGATTCGTGCGCATAAGGCACTACGGTATACGCAGCAGCGCAAAGTTTGGTAGTGCTGTCATGATTAAAGCTCAATTACCAAAGTCCAAACCTGTAACTGCCCCAATTAATAAAGTCGGGCCGGAACCCTTTAATCCAAAGCAATGTCCCTGCTGTAAAAAGGAAACCATGAAACAATTATGCAATTCCAAAGGCGTGGTCCACCAGCAGACTGGAAAGAACTGGCCATGCCATTACTGGAATGAATCAAGCCTGCTGCAGGCAGTTTTCGTCAAGTAAAAAGAATTTATACTACTCCGTTCTCAAACTCTTAAGAGGATTTGCAAGTGCTGTTTTTATTGCCTGAAAACTGACCGTCAATAATGCAATCAATACAGTAAAGACACTTGCTAAAGCAAACATCCACCAACTGATGTTAATTCTAAAAGCGAAACTTTCGAGCCATTTACTCATCACCCACCCTGCAATTGGTAACCCAATTATTATCGCAACGGTTACTAATTTCAAAAAGTCTTTTGATAAAAGCTGAACTATGCCTGTTACGCTAGCCCCCAATATTTTTCGGATTCCAATTTCTTTGCTTCTTTGTTCACCACTGAATGCTGTCAATCCAAATAGTCCTAAACATGAAATAAGGATAGCCATCAATGTGAACAAATTGATAATATTTGACAGCTTTAATTCCGACTGGTATTGTTTGCGCACTTCTTCATCCACAAATTTGAATTCAAATGGAACTCCTTTAAAACTCGTATTCCATATCGAAGAAATTTTCTTAAGCATTGTTGTATAATTTTTGCTGTTTGTGCTGATAAGCACTTCAGGAACATCACCTCTAATATACCAAATAAACAATGGTTTTATTTCGTCGCGTAGTGAACTAAAATTATAATCTTTCATAACACCGGCGATTTCAAAATTCATTATTATCCCATTGCTTGATTGCGAGAAAACTTTGGTACCCGGAGCCTGATTTACACGAAGGCCTAACTTTCTTGCTAAGGATTCATTGACAATGATCTTTCCTGAATCTAATGGCCTAAAATCCCTTCCTGCTGCAAGCTTGATACCAGTCGTCTTCATAAATCTTTCATCAGCCTCAATGAAGCTTGCATCCGGTGCAGCAGCAATATTTCCACCTTGAAGGAAAAGATGCAGGTCGTATAGAACCTCTTGCCCGGGAAAATTATCTGTCCTGGTTACTGATTTCACGTCTGTTAAATTCTTCAAGTCATCTATAAAGTCGGGTATTTTATTAATAGTCTCGTTTGTGTGAAAGATAAAACCGATTTTTTGACTTTGATCGAAACCAAGATCTGTGTTCTTTATATGATTTAATTGGCTATAGATAATAATGATGCCGGTAATTAAAACAATTGAAATTACAAATTGAATTACAACCAACGACCGCCTGATTGCTGCTGCTGATACACGACTTGTAAAGTTTCCTTTGATTACTTTTATTGCTTTGAAAGCGGACAAATAAAATGCAGGATAGCTACCTGCGGCTAATCCGGTTGTTATAATAATGCCTACAAGCAATAGCCATAGCTTGTAATCAGAAAGGAATAGCAATTGAATATTCGCCTCGGTAATGTGATTGAATAAGGGCAACATCAAAATCAATGCCGGTAAGGCAATCATCACCCCTATCACCGATAGAAGAAATGATTCAATAAGAAATTGTTTTACCAAATCCGATCTTCTCGCACCAATTACTTTTCTTACGCCAACTTCCTTTGCCCGTTTTACTGCGCGGGCGGTAGATAGATTCATGAAATTTATACATGCAATCACCTGTATTAAAACACCAATTAGAGTTAAAATATAAAGAAAAGCAGGACTTATCGGCTTGGATAATTCGAGACCTTTGAAGCCAATAGTAGTATGAATTGAATGGACAGGCTGAAGAAAAAACTGCTTCTCCATTCCCTCGCTTTTCAATTGCGCCTGTCCATATTTATTTAAAAACGCGGGGAATTTTTTTTCCAGAGCCGTGACATTTGTCCGGGGATGCAACTTTACATAAGAAATAACGATATTGTCTCCAGTCCAAGAATTGTGCTGGGTCATATACCCACCA
>CAXSIE010000628.1:0-215 GCA_964237295.1 uncultured Flavihumibacter sp.
CCTATGTTCCGGCAAGTTTTCCTGAATTGTTAACACAACTTGAAGCATGTGATAATTGTTCGCAGGAGTACAATCAAACCATTCAGAATATCATCAGCCACCTTAACCACCTGACGATACAGGAAGTGAGTGAAGGGGTAGAACTATTTAAACTCCGCAACAATTTGCTGAGTTATGATGATATGATCATGAACCTTCACAGGGCGCTGGTAGAT
>CAXSIE010000628.1:225-2309 GCA_964237295.1 uncultured Flavihumibacter sp.
AACCCTGCCCTTGTAAAAGCGCTGCAGGAAAAATATAAAGCTGTTTTTGTTGACGAGTTCCAGGATACGGACAGGCAGCAATTCGAAATTTTTGATAAAGCCTTTGGTTCTAATACCGTTCTTTTTTATATCGGAGATCCCAAGCAAAGTATTTATGCCTGGCGCAAGGCTGATATCTTTACTTATTTCAAAGCACGCAATGCGGTACAGCATGTGTATGGTATGAATCATAACTATCGTTCTTCTGCTTCACTTATAGCTGCAATGAACCGTTTCTTTTTGCCTTCGGAAGACTTCGATACTTTTTTCTTTAAGGATGATAACGATGCTATACATTACCATCCGGTTGAAAGCCCTGAGCCGAATACAAAAGGTTTTCTTTTAAAAGGAGGTAATGATGATATACCCATTACTGTTTTTAAAGTGGCTAACAAAGAGGTATTGAATGAAGCTTTGGCTGCACAGGTAGCAACGCTGCTTCGCGATGAAGTTTATAGCATACAGATAAATAAAGAATACCGTAAGATCAATCCGTCTGATATAGGGATACTTGTACGTACAGGTGAGCAGGGTAGATCTGTTAAAGCTGCTCTTGCCGGCTCGGGTATTCCGGCCGTTACTATTGATGATTCAAAAGTGCTTCAGTCAAATGAAGCAATGTATTTGCTTTACCTGATGGAGGCAATGGCATCGCCGGAGCGCTCTACCATCAATCGCGCTTTGCTTTCTCCCTTTACCGGACTCAATACCGAAGCTGTTCTTTTGCTGGATGATGAAATTACACTCAGGCTATTCAGCAATTATAAAATAAAATGGCAACAGGACGGTATATATACGGCGCTTATGGATTTTGTTGCTGACTTTGGTGTAAGAAAAATTTTATTGCATGAACCCAATGAGTCGGGCGAGCGCACCATGACCAATATGTTCCAGGTTATTGAACTGTTACACCAGATGCAGAGCCGTAAAAATCTCTCTATGTCTGAATTGATCTCCTGGTTAAAGAGGGGAATTGATGGTATGGTTACAGAAGGTGACGAATATTCACAGCGGGTGGAAAGTGATGAGGAAGCCGTTAAAATTATTACCATTCATAAAAGCAAGGGACTGGAATATAATATTGTGCTGGCGCCTTTCCTTGATTTTGCTCCAAATCCGGCTAATGCTTTTTTCAGCTTTCGCAGTCCTGATTCAGGTGATTATATGGGGGTGGAAAAAAGCCGGTTAAGCAGTGAACATCATGCCTGGTATAGTCAGCAGGCTGAACAGGAGAACCGGCGATTGTTATACGTAGCCATCACCCGGGCGGTTTACAAATGTTTTATTTTTAAGAATGAACATTTTAAGCATTCAACTTTAGCTACATTCTTAAATGCTTTGACAAATGCGGAACCTGAACTTTTAAGATTTGAAGAAAGCATACCGGTAAAACAGGAATATACAAACAACAAAACAAAAATAAATGAACATGTTGTAACAGAGCAGCCTGTAAACTTCAACCTGCTGGAACAAAACTGGAGGAAGATGAGTTACACCATGCTGGCGGCAAAAGGCGACATAAGTCTTAGGGCCCGTTCTCAAAAAACCGACGATCCTTATGAGACCTTTATCCTTCACACGCTAAGGCGGGGAGCCAGGACCGGAAATTTGCTGCACTACATCTTTGAGAATGTAAATTTTTCTGATGAAAGCCATTGGAACAGGTTGCTGGAAGAAGCTGTACGGCGGTTTGTGCCTGGTCAGCAAGAGCTTTACCTGCCTATGCTAAGTCACATGCTTCAGCAGGTTTTTGGTACAGAAATCGAAATAGGCGCTGCAAAGTTTAATCTTGCTGAAGTAGATTATTATAAGCGTATCCCGGAATTTGAGTTTGACTTTCCGGTGCTTGAATTTTTTCCGGATGCGCTCAATGATCTTTCAGACGAATTATACAGTGTGAATGCAAAAGGGTTTCCGGAATTGAACAGCCAGCAATTAGAGGGAATTATGAATGGTAAGATGGATTTGTTCTTTGAGCACCTGAACCGTTATTATATATTAGATTGGAAATCCAACTACCTGGGGCCACTAGCCGAAGATTATGC
>CAXSIE010000628.1:2319-2619 GCA_964237295.1 uncultured Flavihumibacter sp.
GCAGCAAAAAAGTATCTGGAGACCCGTCTTCCTTCTTTTGATTATGAAACGCAGTTTGGCGGCGTGATATATCTTTTTGTGAGAGGCATGCGCTATGGAACGGACGCGGGTATCTTCGCCTGTAAGCCTTCCGTGTTAAAAATAAAGAATCTCGAAAATGTGCTTATGGGTAGCAAAAAATATAGTGAACCACAGAGGCAGGGAGACAGGGAGTAACACGGTGTTAATTGAATATACATACATTCAATTAACACCGTGTTACTCCCTGTCTCCCTGCCTCTGTGGTTTATAAGATTATTA
>CAXSIE010000629.1:0-2606 GCA_964237295.1 uncultured Flavihumibacter sp.
TCTCGCATTGATCCACTAAAAAAGCCACCGGAGAAATATTAGGATCAGCGGAACCCGTTCCGAAAACCGTTGAGTATACGAAGCCTGAAAGGTCTTTTTTTAGCTTGGAGATATATTGCTTTGAATTGGGATTGGAATAGAAAGTATTGCCGATGCTTACGATAGGCCAGGTGCCTGTAGTAGTACCCATGATGTAAGGAAAATTATTCCGGTCGAACTGGATGCCAAACACCACATCTATACCTCCTGTTCCTACATAGGTGGTTTGCTTTAACACAGCGCCATCATTGGAAAATACGGCAATATATCCATCGCTTGTGCCACCTTTAAAAGTAGCCTGGTAAGAACCGGTTTTGTTTCCGGGAAAGTCAGTGCTCGTAGTTGCGCCTGCCATGTAAATATCCTGGTTGGCCGGGTTTAAAGCAAGCACAAAACCTGCCTCATAACCGCTTCCTCCCAGGTAAGTGCTGTATAAAACATTTTTGCAGGTAGGATCAACTTTTATCAGCGCGGCATCCTGATTGCCACCAAAAGTTTTTTGTACCGCGGAAGGAGTAGTATAAAAATTGGAAGACATGGTACAGGATGCAACGTATATATTATCAGAGGCATCGAGTATCACTTCGCTTCTGGCATCATCACCATAATTGTTAAGCAATAAATAGGTTCCTCTCGAATGACTGTCGGCGATGTTGAATCCGTCATCACCGGTTCCTCCCACCCTTACTGATCCTATTAAGGCAGTACCTGATCCATTCATCTTAGTGATCACGATATCCCAGCCTCCCTGTGTGCCGTAGCTGGCAGTGATCGGATAATTTTTTGAATTGGTTCTGCCTGCAATTACCAGGTTACCTTTTGAATCGGCAAATAAACTGTGCGGCTGGTCCTGATTGGCACCGCCGATATAAGTAGCATACAAACGCTGGCTTCCGTTGGAGCTGAATTTCATGATACCCATATTCCAGTAATTTTCGTCATGAACTCCCGATGCGCTATAATTAGTTTGAAATGCTCCTATAGAAGTAGGGAATCCGGTGTCGAAGACAATGCCACCGGCAAACAAAGTTCCATCGTTACCATAGGTAGCCGTATATCCCCAGTTATCGGCGGTACTGCCTGTAAAGGATGCAAATATCAATATCGGATCAATGATAAGTGTTGACTGGCGTGAATAATTTTTTATGGCAAATTTTATGGTATTGCCATTCAACTGGTAGCGGCAGTCCAGCGTTTTCTTTTCGGAGGCTTCGTATTGGTATGTATAAGGGTACAATTCTTTTACTTCGCCTACGGATGTTTTAATGATGAGTTCGCTGTTTTTAATACTCAGCTTATCTATCCCCTCGAATTTCATGGCGATCTGTGATGGATCTGCACCGGGATTCACAATAAACTCGTATTTCAGGTTGCCATATTCACTGTAAAATTTTACATCGATACCAGGATATATGTCTTTATAGGTAACCGCCTGAAACAACCTGCAGTCGCCTGCCCACTTCGAAGAATCATCACCGATGAAATAATTATTATAGCCGGGTTGCAGTTTATCAGGAATGATGACGGCGTTTTGATTGGCCCCGGTAAACTCCACATTGTAAGCATGAGAATGCAGGATGTCTTTGTCTGCACTAGTGACAGGTGTAGCATTCGGGGCAGCTATATGTTTCTCAAAGACGGGTGTATTTTCAGAAGCAGCCATATGCCCATGAACCGATTCGGCGAGCCTGGCAAGATCGCCGGGATTATGCTGTACCACCGTAAAACCGGTTTTACGAAGGAAAAATGCGCCATTACTCAATACTCCTTTGAAACGGATATTGTTATTCCATTGCCCTTTATTTTCTATAAACTCCAGTGCATTGGTTTCGCTTTGTGCAAAGGATGTGCGGGCAACCAATATGCACACTGAGAGGAGTATAAATATTTTTTTCATTAAGCGATCAAATATAGTTCAAACGAAGGAGGCAGGTTTGTTAGTATGTGAATAATGCAGGAAGCAAGAATAATTGGTTTGCGTTTGGATGCTGTTGACTTCTGAAGATTGAGACGCTGGCTTCCAAGGTCTAAGATGTCGCCCTGCCTATACAAAGGCTTACGTCAAGCAGGAAACCCAGCAATAAATAATCAAATTGCCAATGCAGTGTGTACGCAGGGTTTAAATGTCATCTTTGTAGGTGATTAGTCAGGTTATTCTAATTAATAGCTTGAAACAAATTTATATTTCATAGTATTGTAGTCAGGAATAACCTGACCAAATGACTATAAGAAATAAGTATATTTCAACACAATCTAACGAACTTTTATCCTATTTCAACGAAAGGGATATGTTTTGCTTTAGCTATGCAGAGGCTTTTAAGGCACTACCTGAATCGGGCCGAAGTGCAGTAAAAGAATTACTTAGCGATATGACTAAAAGAGGTCTTTTGATGCGCTTAAAAGAAGATGTTTATTATATTATACCTTATGAACAGAATGCCGAATCTTTTATGCCTGATTGGCACTTGGTACCGGAATTCATTGTAAGAGATGCTGAATAATATATTGGTTATTATTCCGCTTTTCAAATTCACAATCTTATTACACAGCCATCATTGAAAGAACAG
>CAXSIE010000630.1:0-2600 GCA_964237295.1 uncultured Flavihumibacter sp.
AAAAAAACACTCATGTTTTAGCAACTTTCTCAACGCTCAGCAGCCGTCCTACCTTATCATACAAACTAAAAAAATAAACTCCCTTTGCAAGAGTACCTGATTCAACAGGTATATTGTTAAACCCTTTATACAATGCAATTTTCAAAACCTTAACCTGCCTCCCGTTTACATCAGTAATGACCAGGGTAACCAATTCATTCCGGCCTGCATGAAACTGCACACAAGCATTGCTTGTTATTGGTGAAGGAAATACATTGAAAGTGACTTCAGCAAGCTTTTTAACGGCAACTCCTGCTGCGCTGAGCCCGTCAGCATCCAGTATCAGCGGGTTCTGCATTACAACGGTGCTTCCTAATGTAAATGCTCCATAGTTATTTACAATGTTACCGGCGATGAAACCTGTCGCTATACCTGAATAAAACGAGTTGCCTTCATTCTTCCACAAACTATTTGCCTGATCCCATCTTACTATTACCAGCTTTTCAAGGTCCGTTGCATTGCTGTAATTTCCCACAAATACCGTTATCTTTTTAGATGAAGATCCGGCAGATCGTTCCAGCACCCAGTATTCCTGATTGCTTATTCTAACTACTGGCGGACTTTCAAAAGAATAACCATAAGCATGCTGCGGGCTGCCCAAAAAATACTCGGCAACAAATTCATCTGTAATCGAACCACCCGATCCTGTTATCTTCAATGGCGCATAATCTCCCTGTTTACCAATCGGAAATTCAAAATCATCATCACCGATTTTTTTTATAGGACCATCAACAAAAGAATTAACTGACCCTCCTGAAGCGGTACAATTATCTGCAAGGGTTAACAAATTCATTTTGCTGGTTTTAACCGCGCCTGCTGCTAACTGCAACTTATAAGGAAGCACCACCGGATTAGTAACTATTATTCCTTGCTGATTATTGATCATTACAGCCACACTGTTCATTATGCTGCCTGCAAATGAAACCTGCTGTTTATGATCTCCGCAAAGCTCTAAAATTGGTAATCCACCGGAAGTTTCCGTTATTGTTGCAGCGGCGGACTGGGTAACATCCCCTTTTATTTTTACAACATTGTTGTTAGGCTGGCTGGCAATATTAAAAACACCCCCCTTCTGAATATAATCAGCATTAATTACCATATCTGTTGTCAGGTCAAGGTTGAATTGCACGCCATCGTTGACCTGGAAATCACCATTAATTATTACCCGGTTGGAACCTGAAGCATTGTATGTTTGGGCACCACCGGAAGCATTTGAGGAAAGAACCAATGTTCCATAAATCCGGTTACTGATTGAGATCGGGTATGATCCACCGGGCACATCAAATTCAAATATGCCTTTCTCCGTACCCGGCACCGCAGCTAACTTCGCAACAATTTCAGTTGCATGCGAAGAACGTGTATTATGAATATACCTTCCACCATCGTAAATTGAGATCAATCCACCAGCCTGAATAGATTGACCGCCTGAAAGGCCGGATGAATTTCTAAACACCCCCCCTTTTTTTATACGGAAACTGTTGCCGGTGTCATTAATTATAAGCGCCGGGCTGCTTTTGTTTGAAGCAGCAATATTTACTTCAATGTTATTGCCGGCAGACGGTTCCAATGAAAGCGTATGTATGGTAACGGTGTTATTATTAATGATTATTTTATAGTTGCTTTTCTGATAAGTATTATCCAGAATAACATCATCCGTAATTGTCGGCACTACCTGTGGCTGCCAGTTCTGCGCGTCTTCCCAATTACCCGCTGTGGAGCCGGCCCATTTTTTCTGAGCTTCTGACTTATATGAAACCAATAATAACAGGATCAGCAATAAGGTAGTTGGCATAACTGATAAACCCATAAGGTTTACATAGCTAAGCTACCTACAAATCTTTTTCATTAACAGGGTGTTTTAACGTAAAAAAACCCTTCGTGTTACGAAGGGTTTTTTAAATTTCAGACTTAATTCTTGTTAAGATTTATTTTTTCGTTTTTATCAGTTTAAATGTTTTATCCGGAATGCCATTTACTTTTATCTGTGCCATGTAAACACCCGCTGTCAGGTTCATTGAACCGGTGTTGATGATCCACCTGTTATATCCTGCTGTAAGATTCGCCGGCAGGTAAGTATATACCAATCTTCCGTTCAGATCATATAACCCGATACTCACTTTATTTGTAACGCTGCCGGAATAATAGTAATCAATGATGAAACTTTCAGCAAAAGGATTGGGATACACTTTTAAACCCGCGTCGGTTGCAATTTTCGAATCACCGGTCAGGTTGTTTTTTTGAATACCTGACATCACTTCATTATTGTCTGCAGCGCCGGTTGTCCTGAAAGCCGCATCGGGTACCAGTTGACGACTGATGCCGGGCCCGCTCCAGTAAAACTGCATTGTTTCGCCACCATCCTTTTCAAAGTAAGTTATCGTGATCGGGTACTTACCGGCAGCAGGAACCATAACAGTGCCTGTTGCGGAATTAGGCGCATGTAATCCATCGTTGTTTACAAGGCCCGCACCAGAGAAAGAATAAGGCGAGTTGAAGTAAACCTTGCTGCCATCATCCGATATCGTTTCAAAAGTATAAGTACCGGCGGCAGGCAGGTTAAT
>CAXSIE010000631.1:0-2596 GCA_964237295.1 uncultured Flavihumibacter sp.
CGCGGAATAAATAACAAAGGTGAGCGGGCCATCCCTTAATATTCTTGCATGTGGCCCATCATATTGTTTGTAGTATTCTTCATCGGTTAGTTTACTGTCATTTTCAACATGATATTTAAACCAGTTGGTTGCATAATCGAGTCCTTCCTTGAAACCGCGTTTGGAGAACCGGAGCAGTCCTTCTATCTGTATGGTACCATCCCAATCTGTATTCACTGATTTGAACTCCGCTTTCAGTACATTTCTAATGAGTTGCTTAATATTTTCCGGTATTGCTGCAGGCAGGCCTTTGTCCTCAAAGGCTTTGTGAAATACAGGCATTACAGCAGGAATGCTTTTCCCGAGCAGGGGTGATAACAAGCTGCCCGCAGTAACCGACAATAATAAACCCGTAAAATTTCTTCTCTCCATCTGGGTGTTTTTATTATTTTTTTACGATCATTTTTATCTGAACCGGATAAGCCAGCGATTCCGCTGCCTGCTGCAGGTAATTATCAAAACCCTGCTGCGTTTCAAATCGTTTGTCCGTCTTCTCCCAGCAGGCAAAAAAATATATAACCTGTTTGCCGTCTGCAGATGGCTTTAATGTAACGTAGGTAGTGCTTGGAATGATAGAAGCCGTATCCGTTGTAAGATGATTTATGTATTGATCCGATGAGAAAAGAATAGCCACGCCGAGTTTCGTATCCGTACCTTCAACCTGCTTTCCATAAGTGGATACGGAACTGAACACAGCATTGTGTTTTTTATATCCGATTTTGTCAATACCAAAATTTGCAATACCTGCTATAAGATGTTGATTTTTGTTCAGTCCCACCCGGATAACATTTTTATAATAAAAATCTCCTTTGGTTAATGATATTGTTTCGCTCCCGCTTTTTTTTCCGGTAGCAACATCCCAGTTTTTAAAATCAAGTCCGAATGCAGCTTTTAGCGCCCCTTCATACAGAACCATGAAGTTTGATGTATCGGCATCACCCAAACGAAATATTTTTTTATTTTCTTCTACAGCCAGTCCTCCGGCTCCCAAAGAATTACCTGTATGGAATATGTCCATTCCCCAGGGTTGCAGTGTATGCCATCCTGCACCAACGCCTACCCTTTCCAGCACCGGCGTATCTACTGTTTTTCCATAAATATCTTTGCTGTTCCTGCTATCGAAAAAAACCCTGAAAGCCACCTTATCATTTTCAATGCCGGGCCCTTCCATCTGGTAAAATGGTTTGGCAATATTTTGTGAAAAATCCCGGATTCTTACAGCATGATTGATTTCCGGCGATGGCGTATCCGTATCCGAACGAAGGCTTAACTGAACATTGGTAATCTTTTTGAACCGACGCTGCTGTTCTTTGGCTACCCAACTGATTTCCAGTGTATCTTTTATATGCGGACCAAGGTCTATTTCTATCAACAGTTCATCCCAAACATCATCATTGTTTTCATCAATCACCTGGCTAACCAAGATTTTGTTCTTTTCTTTAACTACCGGATATAACCCCATCTTCGCTTTGCCAAAAAAATTTCTTTCTATAGCAACAACTTCGTTGATTCTTGCAAATGGTGCAGGATTGGCAACGATGATTGATTGCGCTGAAACCGATAGCACAAAACCACCCAAACCAAATATCAGATTGATCAACTGTTTCATTATTTTTTGATAGCGTTATTAATCAGCTGCACGCTGGTTCCCATCCATTCAAATACCGATCTCACATGAACAGCAGCGGCAAAAACAAGTATTTACTTTTTGGACACAATATAATTGCCTGGATTAATAGTAAAATATAAAAGCTGCTCATTGTTTTTTAAATACTGTAAAACCGTTTTATTACCTGACTTACTGATTTTCCAGTTGCCCCGCTGCACGCCCGTGATCAATACTTTACAGTTTCTGTTGCCCTTTACGGTAAGCTGAATAGTATCAGCAATAAGATCATTTTTTTTATTAAATAGTATAATCCTGTCTTCTATTTTAACACCCGTCAATTTATCAGTCTCCAATTTTTCGGGAATTGCGACAGGGTGTGAAGGGTTTTCCTGGTTGTCCATCACCTGCATAACATTTAAAAAGAGATCGCCGGCAGAGGCTGTTTTAGGTGAGATTTCAGTTCGCCACATGACACTGTCAGAGGAACCGCCCAGGGGATTATTCAGTGACTGAGGAAAATTTTTGCCAAATACATTGTATTCGTTTCCGGCCCCTCCGATTTTATGAATGATAAGGTTACTGCTTTCCGGCAGCAGCGTGGTATTGATCATTTTACCATCGTAGCCTTTCCCGGTTCTCGTTATAATTGTCTGCACACCTTTTATGGCAGGTTCTTCAACACTGTGCAGCAGCCAGTATTTTTTAAAATCTTTTGAAGCTGATACAACATTGTCAAACACGATCAATGCTGCAGGAACAGTGGCGCTGTTTAAATGCAGAAACACAAATGCCCTTCTGCATGTTTTTGCTTTACCAGGATATGCTTTTGCAATATTACCTTCCAGATAGGAAAACTCGGGCCTGATAGAATCCGGTCCAAAAGAATGCGCAATCACATCACCCGTCTGGTAGCCATTACCCAAAAACATATCCAGGTTGTCTGTTTCT
>CAXSIE010000632.1:0-429 GCA_964237295.1 uncultured Flavihumibacter sp.
TGCTGCTGCAATTCATATTCGCTGGCCTGCTGCTGATAACGGTTGATAGCCAGCCTGTCTCTTTTATAAACTGTATTAAATAGATTATAAGTAAAAGCGATACCCACTGCATAATTAACCCGCTGGTAGCCAAAACCTGAAGGCAGCGATTTGAAGTTATCATTGTATTGGATACTGGAACCGCGTGCCCAAACACTGCCAGCTAATAAAATCTTTGGTAGAAAACTTTTGCGAATCAGCGCTTCATTTACCTGAAGTATATCTTTCTTCTTTTCAAAATAATTAATCAGCGGATTATTTAGAGTGTCCGGTGAAAAGTTGTATGCAGAGGGTGTTGACCGGATGAAATTATTAAAAAGAGTATCCAGGTAAATTTGCTGTGCCGGTATACCTGTGAGATAGGTCAGCTCCTCCTTCAACTGGTTCACC
>CAXSIE010000632.1:439-2592 GCA_964237295.1 uncultured Flavihumibacter sp.
GGTTATAATTGATATTGGCTTTCGCAAGTTCCGCTTTTGCAAGCGAAGAATCTGCTCCGGCGATAACTCCACTTGCCGAAAGCGCCCTGATCACAGTAAAGATGCTGCTATATCGATCTATATTTTGCTTATCGGCATCAAGGCGGTATTGATTTTTCAAAATGTTGAAATATCTTTTTGCAATATCTAGTTGAAGTAAGTATTGTTCCCTTTGAAGATCTGCCTTCTGAAAATCCACGTTTGATAATGAATAATTCAGTTTTGCATTATTCAATCCAAAGTTGGCCAGTTCATATTCACTATATACAACAGCTATATTACCGGTGACAGGATTATAATTATTTGCCTCACGCACTCCTGCTGAAGTAGACGGCGTAATGCCAAATGTGAAATAAGTGCCAGCCATGGAATTGTTAGAACCCAGATTCAACTGCTCGCTGAACCTTACCTGAGGTAGAAATGAGTGTTTTATATCGATTACCGATGCACGGGAGCTATTTATTAAAGCCTGTTTTTGCTTTAACAATGGTAAATTCTGCGAAGCAGCATCAATTAAGTTCTGCAGAGAGTAATAGCGTTGAGCCAGTATAGACGATGCAGGAAGTGTCAGGAATAGTCCCAATACTACCTGGCATTTTCTTAAATGAAAATTAGGCATGTCGAAAATATTAAAATGAATAATGTTGTTGCAACGGATCAGCTAACAACAGGCGGGCCTCTCAAGGAGTCAGTAAGAATAGAGGATATCAGAAGATAATCCTTAGGTTTATTAAGAGTGAAATTACCTGAAATAATAAGAAAAGGGCTATCCAGTCTATACTTTAAAGAAGTAATACTTTCGGGGTGGAATCTTTTGTTCAGTCGGATATTTGTTTTTTTGCCATCTGCTGATTTACCTGACAAGATCTTTTCTTTTGCGCAGGCTTTCGCAGTGTTTAAACACAAATTTGTCCCTTCCGAGCTGGAAATAACGGAACTGTTGAAAATCTGAACTACAAAAAAAACTGCGTATAACGATAGTATCGCTAATTTACTTACAATATTTTTTACTTGGTAAAGCAAAATGCCCATGAATGTGAAGTTAAGAAAAATAAGTTCTAAAATTTAGTTTAAAAGTTGGTTAACTAATTATAATATTTGTCAGTTATGATGGTTGTAAATTTTAAGGCTATAATTATTTTCCAGTTTCTTTTAATCATACGCATTTCTTTGACTGCTCAGCAGCCTGACGATATTGTTGGAAGATGGATTTCGGCACAGCGGAACGTAACTGTTCAAATTTATAAAGATTCGTCGGCGTTTAGAGGCAAGATTGTTTGGTTTGATGATTCGGATGACAAACGCAGACCTATGGTTAACCGGACGGATAAAAACAATCCAATCAAAAGCCTGCGAAACCGTAAGATAATAGGCCTCGATGTGCTCACCGGACTCAACTTTAACATCAAATGTAATTGCTGGCAAAAAGGAAAAATTTATGATGTAACAACAGGCAAGACCTGGAATGCGAGCATCACTTTAGATAATATCAACCTGGTAAAAGTCAGGGGTTTCTGGCATTACGAATTTATTGGAAAATCTATGACGTTCAAACGCTTGAGATGATGTTGTTGATTATCTTCTATATATAACTAAGTTATTTGAGCTATTGTAAACATTTAATCTTTAATGAAATTCATAATTTTTGATTTACGTTAAGACTATTTTACATGTTGTCTGACACACGGCTAGCATCCAAATCATAAATATTAATTCAGGTCTTTTTGAAGGCAGGATTGGAAAAGAACCTCTTATTTTATCTTGTTATATAACCATTGCTTGAATTTAAAGATTTCATGGGTACTAAAGAGTTTTATAAAAAATCGGTTAATTATTTCCGGTTGAATTATTTACTTTCAATTTCCGCATGCGTATCGAAAACGAAAATTTGAAACCAAACCAGTGGCTCAACACCTATGGTAACTACTTGTATTCACTGGCTTTTTTGAAGGTCAATCATAAAGAAACCGCCGAGGACCTGGTGCAGGAAACATTCCTGTTCGCCTACAGGGCAAAAGACTCTTTTAGAAATAACAGTTCCGAAAAAACCTGGCTTACCGCCATTCTAAATAATAAAATCATAGATTATTACAGGAAAAAAGATGTCTTGAAAA
>CAXSIE010000633.1:0-342 GCA_964237295.1 uncultured Flavihumibacter sp.
TTTGAAAAGCCTTTATGTGCCTACTGCTGAGTGGGAGCATGCCCGTACATTAGTTGTAAACCTACGACCAACAGCATGTTGTTATTTATCATCATTAGTTTGAACTTGCAGTTGTTTCCAATGATGAGGAAGAAGTTCTTTGATTTTGTTGATAGGATGCATAGATATTCTGGTGAGTACATCCTTCAGCCAGAGGTAAGGATTAACGCCCTGCATTTTGCAGGAGCTGAGAAGGCTGTAGATCATGGCGGTGCGCTGTGCTGCATCATGACTTCCTGCAAACAAGTAATTTTTTCTGCCTAAAGCGACCGGACGCAGGCTGTTCTCTACCGGATTGTTGTC
>CAXSIE010000633.1:352-2590 GCA_964237295.1 uncultured Flavihumibacter sp.
TCAATGGCCAGCATGCCGTTGCTGGTATAACGCGTAAGCTTATTCCATCTTTTAATGCTATAAGCCATTGCGATACCAATGGGGCTCTTTGGCAGTACTTTTCTTTCAGTATATTCCTGTATCATCCATTTACCAAGTGCGTCCAGTTTAGGAACAGACTGTTGCTGGCGGATGATCTTCCGCTCGTCATAAGAAAGATCCTTTTCCTTACAGGTTTTCTCTATTGCATAGAGTTGTTGTATTTGTTCCAGCGCATAGGCTGACCTTGCTGGATCGGTGGATTGAGCATCTATAAAATAGTGTCTTGCGTGAGCCATGCAGTGCAGGTGAATGATGCCATCTTTCTTATCGAACTGATCATAGGAATCATAACCATCGGTTTGTAAATGGCCCTTAAAATTGATAAGGATTCCCTGGGGCGCTTCCTTGTTGCGTCCCCGTTGATAATCAAAAAAGACCAGTTTTAAAATGGAGTTATTGTACACCCAGAAAAAGCCGGTATGTATTTTTTTGCCTGACTTGTCCTGGTCGAGCACTTTAATGCTTGTTTCGTCTGCATGCAGGTAATTGCTATCAACCAGTTCCTTTTTTAACGCGTCGTATAATACTTAAAGCAGTTTGGAAGCGCCGCTTACCCATTCTATAACAGTCGAATAAGGGAGCTTCATACCTGCACGCTCAAAGCGGGCAAGCTTATGATGAACAGGAAGATGATCGACAAACTTATTAATCAGGATTTGTGCCAGCAGTCCCGGACCTGCAATAAACTTTTCCAGCGGCTGAACAGGCAGATCGGCGGTAATAATGGTGGAACTGGTGTTATCTTGTTCAGAAACTGCCGGTAACAGGTATTTATAACGAATGAATCTTTTTACAAAAAGTTCCCCTTGTGTACATTCAAGTTGTTCGGTGATGAGTTCACCGATTTTGACGCTGCCTTCAGGAACATGATCCGGTTTAACCACAATGTCTTCCCTTCTTAAAGGATCGGGAAGCCTGCCACGACCGGGATGTACCAATGGCTTTTTTTCAACAGCAATATCCGTGCGTGTATAAGTGATTTCCTTTGTATCGGTTACGGTCACTGTCGCCACTTCATCCGCTTTCAGATCAAGAGACATCTGAGAGGTTGCTGCCGGTGCCACTAAGCGTTCATGCCTCAGGTCCGAAGATCATTTTTTCCAGCTTGTCCAGTCGGTGTTGCAGCATGGCTATGGTAACTTGGCTGTTCTTCACTGATGCGTTTATAATCTATGCCTGGCGTGGCTTTCATTACTGGTGTAAAAGTCTGTTACAAGATCCTTATAGTAAAAATTATTTATTCACAAACCGTCTTTTTATGTTGATAACGTTTGCGGTACTCAACCTGTTTTAAGGAGATGCCATGCAGGATTAAAAGCAACTGGTGATGGCTTATTGAGAAACTGTTTCCTTCATGGCTGACAGGTAGTTCAAAGGTGCCTCCCTACAGGCGTTTGGTGTAAATAGCAAAACCATCTTTTTCCCATCGACGCAGTTTTACCTGATTACGCCTGCGGCTTAAGAAAATAAAGATGTCGCCGCTTAAAGGGTCACCTCCCATCTGTTCCCTGACAACACTTGCCAGGCTATAGAAACTCTTTCGCATGTCAGCCGGATGGCGATATAAAAAATAATTGCCGGTGTCCTGTAATGATAGCATTTTGCATCAGGATAAAATGGTACGCAAATAATCACTGGAAACCGGCTGATACAATTTTACATGATTACCTTTAACCGTGATCACTTCAGCATACAGAGAACCTGGCTGGTTAATTAATGGCGGCGGCGTCACTTGCAACGAAATAAACTCATTTTGTTTTTTGACCGGTTTGCGGCTACGACGATATTTGTTAAGCCAGGTATGAAACAGAGAATCAGAAAAATTATGCTGACTGCAAAATGTTTTTATAGGTAGTCAACTTTTTCCCCATCGATCGATAAAATCAAGTTTCTCCTGTTCGGTTCTTTTGATGAAAATTCGCTTGCTTGTTTTTTCCATCTGAATTATTTAGCAGGCAAAATTAATGGCCGGATATATTATTTACAATATGCTGTTGGTCATAGGTTTACCATTAGTTCGCAACAGACAGCAGCAAATCAGCGATAGCACACGCTTGAAATGCCGCATTTGGCACTTCCTTCATTTCAGTTCCCTGCCGGCCCCGGACAAAGCCGAAACAGGGCAATACTGGAGCCGAAAGTTTATAAAAAAATTAG
>CAXSIE010000634.1:0-297 GCA_964237295.1 uncultured Flavihumibacter sp.
ATTCACCGTTTACACCTTCGGGACCTTACAACAGAACTCATTCAATGGAAAAATCAACAGGAGCCGGATCTTCTGATGGGTGCGCTGCTGATATGTAAATATCAATATCCCGAACTGGTACTTTCTGCTGTTCTGCAGGAAATTGAAAAGATCCGCCGCAATATCTGGCTTGAACTAAACAGTTATCTTACTGCCCTTGAGCAAACCAATGTAATTACAACCATCCTTTACAGCTATTACAATTTTAAGGGCGTTGAAATATCTTATAAAGATCCCAACGAGTTTTTATTAAACAAG
>CAXSIE010000634.1:307-2564 GCA_964237295.1 uncultured Flavihumibacter sp.
GTGTGACCTCCTGGATGTACCCATAAAAGCCATTAATATCCCCCGGCAATTTATCCTGGGTTTTTTTGATATAAATACTACTGACTGGGAAACTGATCCGGGCAATCAGGCTTCAAAAATCCAGTTTTATATTGACCCGATGAGCGGACAAATATTTACACTTAAAGATGTTGAGACTTATTTCAGCAGGCTTTCCATTACTCCTACTTCCTCTTATTTTAAACCCCTCACCAACCAGCGGATCATTCAATACCTGCTGGAAGAATTCGCAAAATGTTTTGATAATGACAAGAACAAGTACAAACACAGGGAACTGCTACAACTGGCAAGTTTACTCGACAAAGATGCCTTATAAAGATTTTACCAAGGAAATTAAAAAAATAAAAGCATCATAGATGCTCCCAATATTAGAAAACTTATTTTAAATTAAAGTTTAAAACCCTTTCATTGCATATCCTTCCCTGTATTCTCTTTTGATGAACTGATTGGCATCGTCGAAATTGGTTACTTTCATATTGGCAGCATCCCAAAGTATTTTTTTCCTTCCTTCAAATTTTCCTGAAGAATTTTTAAGATACCAGCTACGCAATGCCAGGTTTGAAAACAAAACGGTTTCAGTTAACGGTCCTGCATAATCAAAATTGGAACTGGTTTTTCCCTTACCATAACCTGCAATACAGGCATTTACCCATTGAGCATAATGGCCTTCCTGTCCGCCCGGTACTCTTTCTATTGTTTGCGGCACATTTACTTCTTTAGTTTTTGAAGTAGGCAACAAAGTAGGATTAGCACCATAACAACCACACATCATCTTACCTTTGGTGCCTTCGATAAGTGCACCACCGTCATCATTACCCATCTTTTCATCAGGTCCTAATTCATCAGGACGTTCAGGGCGTATATTACCATCCATCCAGGTTAACTTCACATCAGGTTTACCTTTCTTTCCAGGGAATTTAAGAATAATGGAAGAAGCTGCAGGACAGCTTTCCGGATGATAAGCCGGAGTCCACATCTTTTCATATACATCCGCAACACTGCACTCAACTTCAGACGGATAGCCCAGCCCTACAACCTTAAAAGGAGGGTCGATAATATGGCAACCCATATCTCCTAAAGCACCTGTTCCAAAATCCCAGAAACCACGCCAGCTGAAAGGAACATATGTTTTATGATAATCATGCATCTTTGTGGGGCCAAGCCATAAATTCCAATCCAATTCCGGTGGCACCTCTTCTTTTTCAGTAGGAGCGCCAATTCCCTGTGGCCATACCGGCCTGTTAGTCCAGCAACGAATGGTGTGAGCATCACCGATCAATCCTGCATTGTACCATTCCTGCATCAAACGAACACCATCACCGGATGATCCCTGGTTTCCCATCTGGGTAACCACTTTGAAGTGCCTGGCGGCTTCAGTCAATGTTCTGGCTTCAAAAATATCATGGGTCATCGGTTTCTGCACATACACATGCTTCTTTAATTGCATGGCAGATAATGCGGCCACCGCGTGCCCATGGTCAGGAATAGACACCGAAACGGCATCAATATTTTTGTTTTCTTTCTGGAGCATTTCTCTCCAGTCGCGGTAGTAGGTTGCTTTAGGAAAACTCTCTCTGGTTTTTTTAGAAGACCTGTCATCAACATCGCATAATGCAACAATATTTGCATTACCCGATTTGAAAAAGTTAGCAATATCACTTTGTCCCTTGCCTCCGGCCCCTATGGAACCGATATTTAATTTATCACTGGGAGCTACAAAGCCCCTTCCTAATACATGCCTGGGAACAATAAAGAATCCGGTTGCTGCAATCGACGTGTTTCGGATAAACTTCCTTCTTGAAGTATCCTTTGGACTTTGGTTCATAAAGCAATTTTTTTTTAAAGTAGTAATAAGTACTGAATTCAAAAGGTATTATTCATTTATTGATCATTTAATCAATAATACCGGTTAATAAAGTCTTATTATATTGCAAACATAAATAAAATTAAGTCTTTACGTTTCAACAGGCGGAAAAATTTCATAAAGTGTGGGTATGGGTATGAGGTACGGGGTTTGGGGAAGAAAAAGTTTGACCTGCTGCCAGTTTATACTTTTAAAAAACTATCCATCGTTACATAAAGCAAAAGCTCATTCACTATTTACCTCATACCCCATACCCCATACCTCATACCCCTAAGATGGAAACACTTCAGCTTCGCGTAAAGAAAATTCTACCTGTAGCTAATGAAGCCATTCTTGTAATGCTGCTTGAAAACG
>CAXSIE010000635.1:0-2550 GCA_964237295.1 uncultured Flavihumibacter sp.
TAAATGTAACGGACTTCATCGTACCACTTTTTCCATCATCCAAAAACATTGAAGGACCGTAACTGCCTTTACCATCTTTCAACCAGTCGCCTTCTAATGCTACATTTTCTTTATCATCATTATCTACCAGTATTTCAGGTGTGCTGTGATCGGCTAACGGATTGGCAACAAGCTCCTGTTGCAATTTCTTAACGTCTACTTCCTGAACAGCAACCTTTGTTTCAATAGCCTGAACCGCAGCAACGGCGGCAGACTGGCTCAGCACCATAAACACCGGCTCCATCCGGATAGACCCATATGCGATATGTGTAGCCGATAAACAAACGGGTACCAGTAAGTTTTTACATTCAGAAGCTTTCGGTATAATGGAACGATAAGCAATCGGATAAGGTCCGAAGCCACCTATCTGCACATCACCTTCATTTTTAACCATGCCGTTAATAACTATCCGCTGACAGTTATGTGAATCCATAGTATAAGCCGCCATACCCACGCCATCATTCACCACTTCTTTTGCTTCGCAGTTCGCTTGTGTCATGATGTATGCACCCTTCATTCTCCTTGCTTCACGTACATACATCTGAGGGGTCCAGTTACCATTGTCAGGATATTCATCCTTGGGATAGCCCCATTCCAGCATCAGATTGCGAAGATGGGCAGGCATGCGTTCATCATGACCTATGAAATATAAAAAGCCTTTGGTATAGTTTTCATGAGCATGTTGAATCTTTTCCCTGATAGCATAATCACCTTCCGGGAAATCGTAATTCATTCCGATCATATCAGTTGAAAAGGGCCCGTTATTATTAATGTCGGTTTTGTTATTTGGCATCAGGTCGAACTTCAGGAAAGCCCATAAATCTTTGGCGGGTTGCTTAGCAATATACCGGAGCAGCAGTTCATAACGGCTGGCATCATAACCATCGGGTTTTGTGATTGGAATCCGGTTAGCAGGTTTGTTTGAAAGACATATCCTGAAGTTATATGTCTGAATCCTGGCATCACCTGTACCGCTGGGCGCTAAAGCAGCATCGGTTATACCCCATAGTAAACCACTGCCGGGCTGGCCAGGAATTTTGTATGGATCAACTCCATCAGGAAATTGATGCTTCTCACGCATCTGCACACCGTTGTAAGTTTCATTGAACAGGCTGTTGGCTTCCCTTCCTGTAAAATATGACACCCCTGCTTTTGCCATCAGGTCTCCTTCATAAGAACAATCAATAAAAATTTTCGCCCTGATAACCTGGAAAGAAGTTTTTCCAGGCGCACTGCTATTTTCTATCATAATTTCCGTTATAACACCTCCTGTTTTTTTTACGGATACCAACCGGTGTTGATACAAGATATTTACCCGCGCTGCATTAATATAACCAAGAAAGGTTTGTTCTGCTACATGAGGCTCAAAAATCCATTGTTCAAATTTTCCATAGTGTTCCCCGATGCGGCGATAAAAGTTTCTTGATATTCCTGTGATGGCATATTTGTTTCCGATGTCCGTATATCCGAGACCACCGGTTGTTAATCCGCCAACATGTTTACCGGGTTCTATCAATAGCACGGATTTGCCTGATTGCTTAACGGTGTATGCAGCCATAACGCCGCCCGAAGTTCCGCCGTAAACGCATACATCTACCTGCTGAACCGGCTGCGCATGGATGTATAAAGTGATAAGAATTAATAACAGCAAAGCACATTGATGTTTCATTGTACAAAAATTTAATAAAATTTTATCAGCTTATTTAAATGTTGCCATAAATAAAAATAACAAACAATTGAATTCATTTGCAAACTAACCTGCAAGCCGTTTGGATTGTTATTACGCAATATTGATTATTTTTATTCTGAAAGAAAACCCGTTAACTTACCCTGAATGGAAAATTATTATGAAGACAGGCCCAATAACATCCATTATCCTTTTATTAATCTTATCTGTCACCGGTTGCCGCGATAGCACGTCTGCCAGGATTAAAGAATCCCTCATTGATTATGCAACGAAAAAGAATACAGCATTAAAATCGCTTCGTATTGACAGTATAACCTACACCTTAAGTGACTCTACCGTTTATTATAATCATTTTCTTATTTCGCTGGCAGAAAGAAGTGAATCATTCTCAAAAATGGCCAGGTTGAAGACCAATCTGGCACAATCTCATATAAATACTTTTTTATCGGAAACAGGGAAAGATAATTATTCAGCGGAAAGAAACAAAACTGACGTAGATAAAAGCCTTGAAGCCCTGCAACAAAACGAGCGCGAATGGAATGTAATTAATGATTCAATGGATGTAATGCTTAATGCCATCCATAACACAGACACTTTGAATAAGGTATTTTATAACGTCCGTTTTTCATTGAATGCAATAAAGGAAAACAAAAAGATGGTTCAAAACAGTAAAGCCATTCTTAAAAAGGATGATTTCAGCGTTGTAATTTTCGATTAAGGAGTATGAGGTATGGGGTATGAGGTATGAGGTTTGGGGTAAAACCCCGAAGGGCAATGTCATTAAGTTAAGATTTAACAGGAAGCACTTAGTGAAAAGTAAGTCT
>CAXSIE010000636.1:0-2548 GCA_964237295.1 uncultured Flavihumibacter sp.
TTGAGCTGCACAAAAAAAAATTATGTGAAATAAAAGGCAATGAGATTCACATCCCTGTTTTAAAATTAAAGAAATTATCACCGCTTGAAACCATCACTTATGAAGTGATTAAGCACTAAGGATTCACAGCTCATCAAACGATTGAAGTATTAGGGTTGCTGGATGCGGAATCAGGTAAATATGTTCAGTCTTCCTCTCACCGCATTATCAGAAACAGGGACTGGCTGATCATAGCTCCCGATAATAACGAGGACTCAAAAACGATTGTTATTAATAAAAAGGATAAAAAGCTGTCTTTTGAAAAATACCTGCTTGAATTTAAAGAATTACCGGTTAATAATTATCAGTTATCCCTATCTCCGGAAATAGCGCAACTGGATGCAGCCGGGATAACATTTCCTCTTTTACTCAGAAAGCGCAGGCAGTCAGACTATTTCTATCCGTTGGGAATGCAGAAAAAAAAGAAACTGAATCGTTTCCTTAGTGATCAGAAACTTTCAATGACTGAGAAAGAGCAGGTGTGGCTTCTTGAAATGAACAAAAAAATTATTGGATTGGTAGGAGAAGAATTGATGACCGGTTTAAGGTTACTGGTAAAACCACAAAAGTGCTGCAAATCAAATTTACACTGCATGATTGAAAATAATTCTGAAAAAAGTCAGCACTGCATTATAGTGTGAAAATAATTTAGTAGCAATGATCGTAAAGAGTAATCCGTAAATAGCGCCTGTAAAATGTGAGGCATGGCCGATATTTGTATTACCTTTTCTGGCCATATAAGCTGAGTATGCGAGGAATATAAATCCGAATATATATCCGGGAATAGGGAAAGGAATAAAAATGATGCCCATTGAAAGTTTGGGCTCCAGTAAAATGCAGGAAAAAACTATTGCCGATACAGCACCTGAGGCGCCAAGGGCCCTGTATGAAGGGTCATTTTTATTTTTTATATAATCCGGAATTACAGAAATAACAATAGCTGTTATATATAGGACCAGGTAAAAGATTTTGGCATGACTACCAAATATTTCATACCGGCTGAAAGTATATTTCTCCAATCTTTCACCAAAAGAATATAAGGTGAACATATTAAAGAAGATATGAACAAAGTGAAGGTGTATAAATCCGTAGCTGAAAAAACGGTAGTATTGTTTTCGCCTGCTAATCTCCGAAGGCCAGAACAGCATATCTTCTTTAACTTTTTCGCTATTGAACGCTGCGAATGTAATAAGGCAGGTAATAATGATTATTGTAACCGTAATAGAAAACATCCATCAAATTTATAATGAAAAAAAGCCGAATATCGTTAAATTTTTATGAGTGGTGGTATTTTTCATGCCTGAGGATGGTGCATGCCCTGTATAATTGCTCTGCAAGTAGCAACCTTACTAATTGATGCGGAAATACCAGTAAGGATAAAGACCAGGTATAGTCTGCTCTTTTCAAAACCGCTTCATCCAGGCCAAATGCACCACCGATTAAAAAAACCAACTGCCTTGTGCTGTTAACAGCTCTTAGCTGTATCAGTTCTGCCACTGCTTCCGATTTTAACTGAGCGCCCCTTTCATCCAGGACAACCAGAAAATCTTCTTTTTTTAGCCATTCCATAATAAGGTCGCCTTCCTTTTTTTTAAGTTCTGTCTCTGTGAATACACCGGCATTTTTAGGAACCGGTATAATATGCCATTCCACCGGGTAATAATGAGCAATGCGCTTGGTAAATGCTTCTACACCGTTTTTAACGTAAGCTTCATGCGCCTTGCCGACTGATACCAGCTTAAGCTTCATTTAGAAATGTTCAGTTATGAATGATTAATTATTAACGGTAAGTACCTGTTATATTAATATTACTTATGGTTAATTGTTCACTAATTTAGTGATTTAGATTTCTATTCAAACTTAAAAGTAAAAGCAACGCACCGGTAATAATGAATCATCCATCATTGAAAAGATCATTTAAACGGGATATGTTACTATTGATGTTATGCTTTTTTGTATCAAGGGTAATCATCAAACTGCTTGGTGTGAGCCTTGATTATAACGCGTTATACGAATACTGGCAATATCTGGATGTAATAAGCCTTAAAACCAATTTGCTGAAAAGCCTGTGGTATCTGCATGCTCAACCGCCGGTATTCAATTTGCTGCTGGGTATTATCTTAAAAGTCAGTGGGCATTACAGCGACTATGTTATAAATTTTTTATTGATGTTCATCACTTTCTGTAACGGGCTTCTTTTATCAAGCATCCTGAGGCGGATCATTTACAACAGCAACCTTTCACTTATTATTTCACTGCTGTATATATTAAGTCCGGCAACCATGTTATATGAAAAAGAACTTTTTTATACATCTTTCATCTCTCTCTTGTTGCTTATAACGGTGCATTTTATAATAATGGTTGGTAAAAAGCAGTGCTGGCAAAACATTGTTGGCATGTTTGCCTCACTAAGCCTGGTTTGTTTAACAAGAAGTATCTATCACTTAGTATGGTTGATTATCATTTCAGCTATACTTTTATCATTTTATTTTGGGAAGGATGGTTTTAA
>CAXSIE010000637.1:0-281 GCA_964237295.1 uncultured Flavihumibacter sp.
TACTCAGTACCGGCAGTGGAATAGTGCATATGCAATAGTCTCCCTGTATATCATGCTCACCCGATGTATCTTTATAAGAAACCTTAACACCTTCCGGAAGATTTTTTACAGAAGTTACTTCAGCATTCAGCTTTATCAGGTGACCTACTTTTTTTTGAAATGCCTTGGCAATATTATCATTGCCTCCTACTGCCTGTAACATCACCATCTGTAACTCTATAGCATATTCGCCTACATTATAAAAATCAGGGTTGGCAAAACCAGAGCTTACACTATCCGCA
>CAXSIE010000637.1:291-2546 GCA_964237295.1 uncultured Flavihumibacter sp.
GCTCGGCAATTTTTCCAACTTTTTCCCCTGCGCCCGGTGATTCGGTATAACCTCTTCTTGCAGAAGCTTTATACAGGTTATCAATATTCAATCCGCCTTCGGCCCTGAGGTATTCCAGAAATTTTTCACCATCTTCCTTTGTAAGCGCACTATCCAGTTCATTCTTGTCAATGGCTTTTGCTAACAGTTCGGCCATATAACCGCGCATATCATTATGGATCTCTTTCTTCCTGATTTTTTTATTCGACAAAGGACCTTTTCCTTCACTGAAGAAATACGCTGCTTCATTTATATTGTTATATACCTCCAGGGGAACACCCAGCTCTTTGCAATAATGTAATGTAATAAGGTGGTGATGGGGAATACGTGACGGACCTGCGTTGTAATACATTCCTTCGTCAAAATCAGCTACCGCTTTACCATTATCCGTTTCTTCAGTAAGCGAACCTTTTCTGATTGAAAACACCCTCCCTCCTGCACGTTCTCTCGCTTCCAATATGGTACATTGATAACCCAGCTTGGTAAGCTCATATGCCGATGCCATACCTGCCAAACCTGCACCCAGCAAAATCACTTTTTTAGACTGGTCATTTCTCTTCAATTCAAACGGATGAACAGGAGCGTCTTTAAGCATGCCCAGAGCCATCATACCCGGATAAGCTGCTCCGGAAAGCAAACTAATTTTTGATAAAAAATCCCGGCGGGTTACACTTTCTTTCAAATTGCTTGGTTTAGCTATTTAAAGCAGCAAGACAAATCTTATATGTAAAGTAAGACCAAAAACAAATAAATAACGTATATTTTTTAAAATATGCAAGTTGTAATTCCAATTAAAATTCTGATTAGCCTATTAAGTAAGCAGGTTTCATAAAATGATAAATATTAAATTAAAAAATATTCTTATGTTATTATCCAGGTGGTAATAATTTATCAATAGTAACAAAGTGGTAACCCTTCTCTTTTAGAATTGTGATAAGCTCCGGTAATTGCAAATAAAATTTATCTTTTCTTCTGGCATCAGTACCGATATGGCTCAGCAGTATAAAGCCATTAAGACCTGAAGCGCTTTTCTTTTCATAATCTAAAATTGATTGTTTAACCGTTTTGCTATCTACATACTTAGCAGCCATTTCAGGATAAGTATAATCTGCGTTGCTTCTGGTACCGGGTGTAAAGTTAACTAACTGCAAACCCAGCGCACTAGTCCATAGCGATATGGAATCATTAAACCATTCATACGGGGGCAGAAAATAATGAGCCTGGTTTTTACCGATACTAAATTTTTTCAGTTCCAGGTAAGAATTTATAAGATCACCTTCAAACTGTTTGTGCGTTACCAGTAAACTATCCCGTTTATCCCAATCGTTGTAAAGAAGGTGTTTGTCTGAATGAGATCCGAGGTAATTACCATTGATCTGCAATTTTTTTATGATAGGTTGTAATTTTTTATTACGGTAAAAATTTCCGGTTAAAAAAAAGGATGCTTTGACATGTAGTTTTTTTAAAGCATCTGCGATAAATTCACCACCGTCTGCGAATTCATCGCCGGTAAAAACCAGTGCTATATTTTTCACGGAAGTATCACCTCTTATAATGGCGCCATTTAATTCGGTGAAAGATTCTTTTTGATGTGCTTCCTGTTCTTTTCCTGCCAGTAAATAAACCAGTGAAGCAGTACCATCCATTGTGGGTTCGTTGGTGCTATAATCTCCTGCGTCGTCATGATACACTACGAGGTCAGATTGAAAGGCGGCATATTTATCGGGGTTGTATAATTTTAATCCAAGCATCCGTTTATAGATGCTTCCGAACAACGGGCCATCAACCAGGCCGCCGTCCAGCGGATAATGGTATAAATGCGCCAGTGAGGAATGAGGATACAAAGGCGTATCGCCATTGCCGGGAAGTCCGTACACCATACATTTTCCCCAGGGATTGCAACCGAATAACCAGTCAATGCAAGCCTGTTCCAGTTCAGCATATTGCTGGTCTCCGCTGAGTTTACGGTACAGGGAACATTGAATGGCAAATGATACCGTAAGATTATTGGAGCACCATATAAACGGAATACCTTTATAAAAAGCGTTAACGGCTGCTTTGTTCCATACTTTTTCAATACCCTCTTTATAATAACCGATCAACTCAAGCCTGTTCTTTACAACCCTTTTTTTAGCCAATTCATAATGCGCAAAATTATGAAAGGGGTACCATTGATAATGTTTTGCCGTATCCGCACCCATCCAGGGTGTAACAGG
>CAXSIE010000638.1:0-2307 GCA_964237295.1 uncultured Flavihumibacter sp.
AAGGTATCCTGCTTTCGGTAACCTGGTGCCACGAGACGTGGCAAGCCGCGCAGCAAAAGAAAGGTGTGATGCCGGTTACGGAGTGGGAGGATCAAAGATGGCTGTATACCTCGATTATAGATTTGCTATTGAAAGATATGGCCAGATTGAAGCCAGCAAACATGGACTAAGTAATGCGGGCGACGATGAGATAGTAAAAATGGGAAAAGAGGTGGTTAAGGAAAAGTATGGTAACCTGCTGGATATGTATGAAAAGATCACAGGAGAAAACCCATACGAGATGCCTATGCGTATTTACCCGGCAGTGCATTATACCATGGGTGGGTTATGGGTGGATTATGAATTGATGACAACTATTCCCGGCCTGTACTCCCTTGGCGAAGCGAACTTCAGCGATCATGGTGCCAACCGTTTAGGGGCTTCGGCATTGATGCAGGGACTTGCTGACGGATATTTCGTTGTTCCTTATACCATGGGTAATTACCTGGCAGATGAAATTCGTACCCCATCCATTCCGGTTACACACCCCGCTTTTGAAGAAGCTGAAGCCGGTGTACGAACGAGGATCGAAAAATTAATGAACATTAAAGGATCGCAGACTGTTGAAAGTTTTCATAAAAAGCTTGGCAAGATCATGTGGGACAAATGCGGTATGGCAAGAAATGAAGCGGGCCTTCAGGAAGCCATCACCGAAATTAGGGCTTTAAAAGCGGCATTTTGGAAAGATGTAAAAATACCGGGAGAAATAAAAGAGATGAATCCTGAACTGGACAAAGCAAACAGGGTGGCCGATTTTATTGAGCTGGGTGAATTGATGTGCATTGACGCATTGAACAGAAAGGAAAGTTGCGGCGGTCATTTCAGGGAAGAAATGCAAACGGCGGATGGGGAAGCAAAAAGGGATGATGAGAATTTCGCGTATGTAGCGGCCTGGGAATTTAAAGATGAAAGCGACTGGCAGTTGACCAAAGAAGAACTGACTTTTGAAATTGCCAAACCAAGCCAGCGAAGCTACAAATAATTATTAATCATTATGCAAGAGACTTACCTCTTTGTTTATGGCACATTAAGAAAGGGATTTTCTTTATTGATCCCGGAAAAGATAGCTTCAGACATTGAATGGGTGAGTTATTCGCAGGTTAAAGGAAGATTGTATGATATAGGAAAATATCCTGGCGCCATTTCTGATGATTCAGGAGATTTTTTTATTAAAGGAGAAATTATAAAAATCAAAGCACCGGTTAGCGTATTTGAATTTTTAGACAACTATGAAGGTTACGATGTTGACGATCAACCGGAATCGGAATATTGTCGCAAAAAAGAATGGTTCAGCCTGGAAGATGGAACAAGCGTAGAAGCATGGATCTACTGGTACAATTTTCCTGTGAACGATAAAAAGAGAATAGATGACAACGATTATATAAAATATTTACAGAAAAATCAACTGGCCTGAAGTTATGGAACATTACAACATGAGCCTTACCTTAAAAGTTTGGAGACAAAGAAGTAATAAAGCCTCCGGTGGCTTTGAAACATACAAGGTGGCAGATATTTCCTCCGAAATGTCTTTCCTTGAAATGTTTGACGTACTGAATGAAAGGCTTATTAATGAAGGTAAGGAGCCTATTGCCTTTGATCATGACTGCCGGGAAGGAATCTGCGGTAGCTGTGCCATGCATATCAATGGCCGGCCTCATGGTCCCTGGAAAGGTACTACTGTTTGCCAGTTACATATGAGGGCCTTTAAAGAAGGGGATACCATTGTTGTTGAGCCCTGGAGGTCAAGGGGATTTCCTATCATTAAAGACCTGGTGGTGGACAGAAGCGCTTTTGACCGTATTATCCAGTCCGGTGGTTATATTTCCGTTAACACCGGTAATGCTGTGGATGCTAATGCTGTGGCGGTGGATAAGGATAAGGCTGACCTTGCATTTGCAAACGCAGCCTGTATTGGTTGCGGTGCCTGTGTTGCAGCGTGTAAGAATAGTTCTGCAATGCTGTTTTTGTCGGCTAAAGTGTCTCACCTCGCGTTGTTGCCGCAAGGCGGGCCGGAAAGAAAAACCCGTTCTATCAATATGATAGCCCAGATGGATAAAGAAGGATTTGGCGCCTGTACCAATACCGGCGCATGTGAGGCCGTTTGTCCGAAAGAAATCTCCATTAGTAATATTGCACGCCTGAACGGTGAATTCCTGGGTGCGGGTTTAAGTCAGGATAAATAATAAGAGGAATTGTTTGAACGGTGATTTTTGATTAATAAGAAGAACGTGAAACAAATTATGTTAATCATAATCACAATTTCCGTTC
>CAXSIE010000638.1:2317-2530 GCA_964237295.1 uncultured Flavihumibacter sp.
AATTTCTTAATTTAATAGTATGACTGATTACAAAATACCCGCTGCTACAAGTATCGGGCATATTCATCTGAAGGTATCTGACTTAGATAAAGCTATGAAATTTTATTGCGGCCTGCTGGGTTTTGAAGTTATGGCACGATATGGCAATAGCGCCGTATTTATTTCAGCAGGAGGTTACCATCACCATATCGGTTTAAATACCTGGCACAGTAA
>CAXSIE010000639.1:0-2202 GCA_964237295.1 uncultured Flavihumibacter sp.
TTTCACCCCATTGGAATTAGCCCGGCCAAAACCAAGGATCTCTAATTTTCCGAATTCATTTTTGCGACCTGCTATGGCGGCTATTTTCGTAGTGCCGATATCGAGTCCTACGATAATAGGTTGTTCGCTTTTCATAGTTGTTTTAAGTTTTTTAGTGGAGATATTTTTTTTACCATCTGTGTTGATTTCATGTCATCACAGCAGGCTTATAAATTTCTTATTATTTAATTACTCAACTTATTCATCACTGCCTTGGGCTTTGATGCTGGTTTGTTCACTTGTTTGCTTATAGCTTTCGGTGGCGTTTTCTCAACTGGTTTAATTGATGTAACAGGTTTATTTTTTATTAAAACCGGTTTTAAAATATTATAGGTTAGCGGTTTATTTGGCACTTCATTTCCCGAATCTACTTTTATGTCCATTATCATTGAGTCTGTTGCTATGCCTATTGACATGCTCCTATCGGGTGGCGTATAAATAGAATCTTCAGATGTTTTTTTGGCCTCTTCAATCATTTTTTGAATATTCTTTAACGCCTGAACCGAATCAATTCTTGTTACCAATCCTTTTTTTGTTCCTATTACCTGCCTGTTATACCGTACACTGATCTTGCTGTAGGTATCAATGCCTGTATGACTGAGCACCTGTTTGTAAAAAATCAGCAGCCTTTTGAATTTGCTTTCATAATTATCTGCGTTACCAAAATCAATAATATGATTGCCAATGGTAGGTATCATATCAAAATTGCCATCAGCAGTTATGTCTATCTGTGCTAGCTGTGCCATCCAAAACTTATTGTTATGGATGTACATCGTAAGATTTTTTATACTGTTTAACAGAATACTATCATTACCAGGCAACTGCTTGTTATCTTCCGGGAAACCGGTGAAAACAGGAAGCTTTACGCTCATTTTATTTTTTAAGGGCATAACGCTGCCGCTGCTATCAATATAAAAAGAGCTACCGCCGTTCGTAAAAACCCTTGCTACAGGTTCCTTTTCCAGGACGTTGATATGAAGCATCAGGTTGTTATCAAAAAAAAGTTCTGCGTCTTTTACCCAAACATTTCTTTCCAGTTCGGCCTCCAACCTTTGCAGATTGAAACCTGTAATTGCTTTTCCTGCCGGATTAACAATTCCTTCATCAGCAATTATTTTCAGGATATCAGCTTTATCAAGAAAAAATATTTCTTTAACCCCAACAATTTCAATTTCAATGCCTTTACACAATTTGTGATTTTTTATATTAACCGCTGCCACCAGCAATACCAACACAGATGATCCTAGCACTATCCAGAGTGCCAGAAGCAACATGCGTATGATATTTTTTTTGAAACCCATTTTAATTATTAATGGTTAATTATCTCCTCAACCGGTTTAACCAACCCGTCTATATCTCCTGCTCCGGCGGTTATCAAAACTTCACCAAACTCTTTATTCAAACCGGGCATGAACTTTTGTGCTATATACTTCAATACTTCTTCCTTAGTCATCAGCCTCTTATTTTTATTTACCATCCTGTCTGAGATCATTCTCGAGGTAACACCTTCAATAGGCTGTTCTCTTGCAGGATAAATCGGTAACAATATTACTTCATCGGCAAGATCAAGACTTCTGGCAAAGTCATCAGCCATATCCCTTGTTCTGCTGAAAAGATGCGGCTGAAAAATTATTGTGCATTTTTTTCCATGGAACAAAGTAGCAGTACCGGTAAGCAAAGCTTTTAATTCTTCCGGGTGATGTGCATAGTCATCTATATAAACAATGCTTTCATTCTTGATAATGTACTCAAATCTTCGCTTCACACCTTTAAATGCCGCTACCGCAGCTTTAATTTTATCATTTTCTATTCCCAGTTGTTTGGCTACCGTTATAGCTGCTATTGCATTTTCAATATTATACATGCCACCCATATTAAATTCAACATTCTCCAGCATATTGTTCTTCATCATTACGTCGAATGTATAACTGCCGTTATCCATTCGAATATTGGCGGCAAAAATATCTGCAGCTTCGTTTTGCAGGCTATAAGTAAGATTTTTGTCGGCAATAAGCTTCCTTCTTCTCCTCAAACCGAACTTGCTTATCAGCAATCCGCCGGGTTTTATTTTCCGGCTAAAATCAATAAAAGCCTGCTGTAAAGCATCCTCTGTTCCGTATATATCCAAATGATCCGCATCCATGGATGTAACCACTGCTATGT
>CAXSIE010000639.1:2212-2518 GCA_964237295.1 uncultured Flavihumibacter sp.
GCTGATGATGGCGATATCGGGATGTAACCGCAAAAAACTTCTGTCATATTCATCGGCTTCTATAACGGAAACATTACGCTCGCTGCTCCAGAAATTAGTATTGTAATTACCGGATATACCTCCAAGAAAAGCATTGCATCCGTATTCACTATGACGCAGGATATGCGCTATCATAGTGCTGATGGTTGTTTTACCATGCGTGCCTGCAACACAAATATTAAAAGAGCCGTTGCTGATGATTCCAAGCACTTCACTTCTTTTCATCATTGCAGTACCCTGCTGCCTGTAATATTGCAATTCTTTATG
>CAXSIE010000640.1:0-2505 GCA_964237295.1 uncultured Flavihumibacter sp.
CCTGGCGTGGCGACTGGTCTTCTGCCCTCACATATCTGAACGGTTCAGGCAATAATTTTTATAATTATCCGGCACTGAGCTTGTCATGGATTTTTTCTGAAACATTTAATTTGCCCGCCTGGATAAGTTTTGCAAAGTTCAGAACAAATATTGCCGCCCTGGGAAGCCCTTCATCACCTTACATTATTAATCCGGGGTATTCCCTCACCGGGTATTTAAGCTCAGGTGCTACGGATTACCCGCTATCCACTTACAGTGCCTCAAATTCCATACAGCCGAACCTGAAACCTCAAAGAAAAATTTCAAAGGAACTGGGTGCTGAAATGCGGTTCCTTAAAAACCGGTTAGGTATTGATGCATCCATTTACCAGGATAATACCTTTAACCAGATCATCGGTATTTCCGTTCCACAGGAAACAGGCATTACCGGTACTGTTATCAACGCAGGTAATATTCAAAACAAAGGAATAGAAATAGCTATAGACGGATCTCCCGTAAAAACAAAAAATTTCGAGTGGAGCAGTATGGTGACTTATTCCTCCAATCAAAACAGGATCGTATCTCTTTACCAGGGATTGAATGAATTGAACCTAGGTGCCAATGTGTTTGAGATAAGCAGTTGGGCTGTTGTAGGCAAATCGTATGGAGTGCTCAGAACTACAGTTCATTCCGGCGCATACCAGGCTAAAAATTCGAGTGGTGCAAACATTGATAACCCGAACAACGGTAAGCCGATATTAACCTGGCGTGCCGATGCCCGTGCTGCATTTCCTGCGCGCAGCAATGTGATGCAGGATGTAGGCGATATCAATGCAAAGTTCCGGGGCGGCTGGAACAACACTTTTCGCTATAAAAATCTAAGTTTGAATATTTTATTGGATGCCAAGATCGGTGGCGACTTTGCGCTGCTTACTTACCGTTATGGAACACATACAGGCGTATTTCCTAACTCCCTTAAAGGGCGTGATGCTGCTCATGGAGGCATAGTATGGAAGAGCGCTTTCGATGGCGAAACGTATGACGATGGAGTTATTCCTGATGGTGTATTCGGTCCCGGTATAAAAATTACCCAGCCGAATGGCAGCCAGGTGGATGTCAGCGGCTTGTCTTATCAGGAAGCCTATGATAAAGGTTATGTAGAGCCCACCCACTTGCCGCAATTCAATTACAGGTATGGTTCTTCTTCTACCGGTGTGGCTGATTACTGGGTGTTGAAAAATTCATGGATATCTGTAAGGCAGGTAGCATTGACTTATAATTTCTCCTCAAAACTCATCTCAAAGATAAAGCTCAACAACTGCAGCTTTACCTTACTATGTCGTAACCTGATGTATTTGTACAATACCTTGCCTTATCATTATAACCCGGAATCAAATAACTCAAACAATACGGCTTATTCCGGTGAGGAAGGATTTCTGCCCATGACCCGGAACATTACCGGTACATTGAGGATCGGATTTTAAATTATTGCCGTAACACTTTAAAATAAAATTATGAGTACCTGTTTCAAGCGTTTTATATATGGGATCGGACTGGCAGCACTGATGACCACTTCAGCATGCAAAAAGGATTTTGGAGACATAAACACAGATCCTGCTGTGGTGGTAGTTCCAGACATCAAATACCTGCTCACCTATTCACAGGATAAAATAATCACTTACCAGGGCGGTGAATGGGTCTGGGAAGGCATGGAGCAACTGCTGCGCTATTCGCAACATGTTACCAGCCAGTCTTACGAAGTAACCAGTAATGTTAATTCCCGGTATGGTAACTTCTTCCTGCAGATCATACCCAATTTATTTGAAATGAGAAGGCAGATAGATGCTAAAACCGATAAGGATAAATATCAGAAAATGGGGGCGGTTTCTTACATCCTGCAAATACTCCAGGGCATTAAGGTTACCGATATGAATGGCTCGATCCCTTATACAGAAGCCATCAAGGGAAGGTATGAAGGTATCTATAATCCTGCCTATAATAACCAGCAAACATTGTTCACCACCTGGTTAACGGAACTGGATAATTCAATAAAGACATTGGAGAACAGCGCTCTTGCTAACCAGGAAACCTTTGGTAATTCAGACATTTATTATCAGAGTGATTGGAACAAATGGGTGATGCTGGCTAACACCCTTAAGCTGAGAATAGCGGTACGGCTGGAAAACCAGGACAAAGCAAAAACCCAGTTGATCTTTCAACAGGTTATGCAGGATGCCATTGGCCCGATTGCAGGCAATGATGCCCAGGTCAGATACATAAGCGCTACCTATACGCCATTCGGTAATGATATCAACTACCGTAGTCCGCGTTATGGCACCACTTCCATTATAAATTTTCTTAAGTCGGTGAATGATCCGAGGATCGGCATTTATTTCAGCAGGAACGACCTGGTAGGGAGTTTCAAAGACACATTATTGAAACACAACGCAACCTTACCCTCATTTATAAATATCAATGACCCGCTGATCATGTACCAGGGTGGCCCTGCAGACTGGACCACCAATG
>CAXSIE010000641.1:0-2492 GCA_964237295.1 uncultured Flavihumibacter sp.
TGGAACTTCCTTTAGCTATACCCACTTCCCAGTCAAAAAGGGCGTGATTCCTAACTTCCAAAATCATTTCTTTTAATTCTGTTACTGTATAGGTTCGCAGTACAGAAACAATCCCGTCCCATAAAACAAACAAAGGTATTACGGGAATAAGATATGTGAAAAGTATCCGGTCAAATTTAAACGGTTTTATAAACGGAGTCATTAGCAGAACTGCTATGGGTGAAAAGAGCCGTTGAATCAAATGTTTGGAGTTCCGTTGTTGAGCTTCAAAGATTCCAATTGCCTGCTTGTTGTCTACTGCATTTTGAAGAATGGCTTTGGCGTCTTTTGGTCTGAAATGATGGAAGGAAAGAAATTGGGTGCGGAAGCCTTTGAAATGAGGAGGCACATCTATTGCATTCACTGAATACTCAATGTACTCAAATACATCAGGTTTTTTAGCCTTTGTCCTTTTAAAAGCAGCAATGTTGGGGTAATAATCAGAAAGGATAATTTTTATATGCGGAATACTATTCTTTAGGTGATCAGCAATTTTTACAAGTCCTCCACCTCCGCCGGAAGCTATATCAATGACGGTACGATTTCCACTACTTTGAACTCCTTTTAAAATTATTGGCATTACGCCTTTGTACATGTCAAACGCATTGGCTCCAAACTGCAGAAAGTCCGTTCCATAATTCCGTAAATTTTTAGGGAACCAAGTTAAATCTTCAAATTCAAATGCGTGTATCCGTCTCACTCTAAAATGTTTGCCAACGTCACGGCTTGGCGAAGAACTGGTATTGAAATTCGTCCAGCCGAAACTGCTGCTAAATTCATAATTAAAAGTTCATTGTTATTGATGCCGCCAAATTTATAACGTCGTGCTGAGAACTAAGGCTTAATAGCCAAATGACCCGTCCTGAAAAAAGTTGACTGGTTTTTAATAATAATCCTTGTATTGGTTGATGAAGATAATACATCCTGAATACGGTTGATTTTTTTGATGTTTGTTGTGCGGCTGCAAAAAATATGGCGGTAGCTTCCACAGCTATAGCAAAATATTTTTTGTGCGTTGGCTTGTCAGGTTTTTTGCATACTTGCCTCCTTTAGTTTTGATGAGTAATAATAGTTCTTCCATCTTCTTATTTGCGGTCCTTTTTGTTCATGCACAACAGCCGGTAGTTGCCAGTTTAAACTGCTATGTCTTCTTCTGTGATTGTAAATGGTTATACATCTTGAAATGTGTATAGATGCTGCATGTATATCGTTATAACAACTGCTGATTAATTCTGTTTTCAATATGCCATTCACTCTTTCTGCTATTGCATTCTCTAAAGGGTCACCGCTCTCAGTCATGCTGATCATAGCATTGTGTTCAAGCAATAAGCTTACATACTCATTACTGCAGTATTGTATGCCGCGATCGCTATGATGTATAACAATTGTTTCCGGTGGCTTTTGTGCCAGCGCCTGCTTTAAAGCAACTACAGCCGAGCTTACCTTCATATCATCACTTACATGATGACCTACGATCTTTCTTGAGTATGCATCAGTAATTAAAAACAGGTAAGCAAACCTTTCTTTTAATGGTATGTAGGTAATATCACTTACCAGAGTTCATGTGCCTTCACCGGGCTAAAACTCTTTACCAGGTTAGGATAGCGGCGATAATGATGTTTGCTCATGGTGGTATATACATTGCGCTTTGTCTTTCTTACCAGCAGCTTGTTTCTTTTCAATAGTTCAAAGAATTTATCCCTGCCCATTGTAATGTTATGTTGTTTAAAAAACGATTCAATATCCATATATAATTTTCTTCCTCCACACCTTGGCTGATGCTTTCTTATAGCATCAATTTGTTGCAATATCAACCCTTCATTAAAGTGTTGAATGAATTGTTTTTTGTTGTGTTTGTGGTATGCCTGTGGCGTATGGCCCAACAGTATGCATAACTGTTTTATGGTTATGTTTTCGTGTACTTCTTTAAGCTGTTTTACTGTTGGGCACCAGGCTTTTTTCTGATCTGGATATTAAGGTCTTTCTCAGCTATATTGATCATGGTATCCAAAGCTTCTACACGAAGTTTTTCCCATTCCAGTTGCTTTTCTAATGCAGCTATCTTTTGCTGTAATACTTCTGCTGATTGTTGCTCTTCTGTATTTAATTTATTCCGCTTATTGCTCATACTGTAAACAGAATGCTTCTGTTGTTTTTCTGTCAGCGGCAAGTTATGTATTCCCTGGTGTATCATTACCCATTTGCAGATGGTGGTGCGGCTGATGCCATACTTTTCGGCGAGCTTTCTAAAGCCACCTCCTTGTGTTAAATACTCCTGAATGATCTGTTGCTTTAAATCCATAAAATGGTTGTTTCTTAGTCAACCTATTTCAGGACGAGACAAACCTGCTGCCTAAGTGCGTAATGTCAGCCCTGCTTGCATAAATACTTGTGTTGGCTGCTGTGTTTAATTTACTTTATCTAACTCATCTTTTATTTCTGTCCATTGATTA
>CAXSIE010000642.1:0-646 GCA_964237295.1 uncultured Flavihumibacter sp.
ATTGGAAAGTTTAAATTTGTTAATCAGAGGCCCTGTGGTTGTACATTAAAAATCCTGAAATTAAAACTAAACTTCATAACTCACACTTCTTTTAAATAACTTAAGCCACAGATATTCTTTTAACATTAAGTATAAAAATAAGGAATTAGTAAATGAATAGCGTCCGAATAAACGAACGGGCTCTTGTAAAAATCTGAACATCCATTCAAGACCGGCATTTTGCATCCATGCCGGAGCTCTTTTCTGAAGACCAATCATTACGGGAAGCGCACCACCGATCCCCACCATCATAGCGTTAATTCTACCCTTCATTGAAGCCATCCATTTTTCCTGCTTAGGACAGCCCAACACCACAAAAACCAACTGCGCGCCGGAATTATTAATTTCTTCAACATGGGCCTCCTCTTCGGCCGCTGATAATTTATGGAACGGCGGACTACATGATCCGGCCACTTTCAGGTTGGGAAAATTCAGATTGAGGTATTTTAGCGTTTCGGAAAGAAGATCATCCTTTCCACCATAAAAATAAACGGATAAATTGCTGGCAACAGCCCGCTGCAATAAATCAGGCAACAGATCCATACCGGCAGCACGCTCCTGCCTGATACCATATAAGAAGCGCAAAGCCCATCCCAGTGGTTTACCG
>CAXSIE010000642.1:656-2483 GCA_964237295.1 uncultured Flavihumibacter sp.
TTGTATGCTTCAATAATCATGTGTACATTCGCAAGACATGCGTATTTACTTGTTTTCTTATCAGCGAGCTTAATGATTTCATCTACAAATTCACTATAAGAACCCGTACTTAATGATATACCCAGCAAGGAAACCTTTTTCATTATTTTAAGTATAATTCGGATTGTTAATATCCGTATGAAACAATTAATTAAATTCCTAATGCAAAAGTTGATATTAACTGGCTAGCAGACGAAAGCGTATAAATTTCCAGATTAGAAACTAAACTTCTTTCATATACGTAATTTCAGGATAAATAGATACTTTTTTAAAAAATAATGGCAGGCTTTTATACATATACCGGATAATACGGTTATTCATAAGACACAAACTGTTACAAACCAAAAATGTTGAACTTTTAGTATGGTTAACTATAAACTAAGCATTGATTATAGATTTCAGGTAAAATATAAATTTTATCTGAAATCTCATAGCTAATAATACATATTAACTTACTTTTTTTACCTGTGAGGTAATTTTTATAAATGTGTTGATTATTTTTCTTGTAACCAACGCCTGTAAACCATAGGGTTTTTTAATTTGTTTTTGAAGCTCGGGCTCAATAAGGTTTTCATCGGCAAAATTAAATTTTCTTTTTATACCGATATCTAAGGGTGTTTTAAGATAATCAATTCCAAAAGTGTTGGTAGATTCCGTATCAAAACCAATATTGGTAACTTTAGATATAACAGGGTATACAACTTTAAGCCTGTTTTCTGCCACATGCACCTGCATCTGTATGTCCCAGGTGGAAATAACGCCTTTAATTTGTTTATCCAGCATTCTGAATAAATCATAACCTTCAGCATTCAAACGCTTTTTAAAATTCGGAGAAGTTTTGCTAAGATTATTTAATTCATTCAGATCCCATATTACCTCTTTCATCCTGTCTGACCAGCCTGCCCAACCATAAGAACAAAATCGTTTGTAGATGACCGTATCATAGGTATAATCAGATGTATTCAACGGAAAACAGAATGCCGTTACACAAAACACAGAACGCTGTTCCTTGTAAAAAGCCAGGCTTTCCATCAGGTAACTGATATAGTTGGGCGATACTACAAGGTCGTCTTCAACAACAATAAACTGATCATAGTTGTCGCTCAGGTATTTAAGTCCTTCCTCAAAATTAGGACCGGTACTATAATTTTTCGAACGAAAATGTTTGTATACATTTCTGAAACCGTTGATTGAATTAATATACTCACGTACTTCCAAAACACCATCCTTATCTTTTTCACTTTTATAACCATCACTAAAAAAGATGATATCCATGGAAGAACATTCCGGGTTCTTTAACAAAGCGTCTATACAGGCTTTTAATTTGCTGGCCCTTTTATAGCAGAAGACTGCTATAATTGTTGAATTATTCACTTTAAAAAATTTGACCGTTGATAAAAAATATTTAACTGATTACTTATGTTCACTTCCGGATTAATTTAGTGATTACCTTTTTTCAGACCGTCCCATACAAAAGGAAATAATGTTTTCATCCATAACTTTAAAAAAGCCGATGGAAGGTGGAGCGGAAAATGTTCTTTGATAAAACCCATATATTCACTGTATGCCAATCCCTTGGGACTCATCAAATATTCTATCCTTTTCTTAAGAGAAACATTTGCGGATTTCCAATTCTTGCCATGATCATCCTGGCAGTTTCCAAGAGCACCCGGGGCTACCATAACTTTAAAGCCGGCTTTTTTTGCTCGCAATGTATAATCATAATCTGCCAGCGCATGCGTAAATGCATCTGAAAGTATACCTATCTTTTTTACTACCGCCCTTGGA
>CAXSIE010000643.1:0-2482 GCA_964237295.1 uncultured Flavihumibacter sp.
GAATACTTATAATAAGCTCTTCACTTAAAAATTCATCCGCATCAAGATTAATGATATAATCATACGTTGCCTGTTCAGTAGCATACTGTTTTTGTAAACCATAGCCCATAAAATCTTTTTCAATAAACCGAACGTTCCATGCAAGGCAGATTTCTTTCGTGTTATCAGTGGAGAAACTGTCTATCACCACAATCTCATCAACGATTTCTTTTATTGTTTCTAAACAGCGCTGAATATTCCTTCCTTCATTATAAGTAATAATAGCTACTGTTAAAGGCTGCATATTTTAAGATAAATATTTGCGGATAAGTTTAACAACCGGCATGCCATCAATCGTTGATAAAGGATATATTTTTTGCCGGAAAAAATTTATCAACAAGGTATTCCACCTGTTTTTTTATACTTCTGTTTTTTTTCTTTACTGGCGTATCGGTGAAATTATAGTTTTTTAGCAGCTGAATGTTGTGTTCGTAAGTATATCCCTTAAAATAGGACTCTAAGAAAAAATTAAAAATTTGTTCATCCCATTCCTGTTTATTACTCCAATAATGAGCTATACATTTTTTTGCCTCTTTCAATCCATAAATTTCACTTAGGGAAACTGACAGCGCAAATTGCTCAATCAGGCGCCTGGTTATTTGTTGTTCACACATTTCATCGCAAATAGCAAGGGCAAGGCGGCATTCTTCTCCGCTCTTTTTATTAGGTGTGGCCACTACTCCTGCATTCCACATGTAATGGGTAGGAAGTATCTTTACTCCGCCAAAAACCATGTTTCTTACCCGGACCCACATCTTTTTTTCCGTTTTACTTTTCCCTTCATATAATGTCGTCTCTTTTTCATGCATTAAGGCAACATTTTCCAAAAGGATTGTATGCATGTTCTCCAATTGACCATACAAAAAAGTATCTGTATCAAGGTACACTATAGAAGAATGCGCATATAAATTGCACATCATTTCAATACCCTTAATTTTTATTCTCCAAAAGAAATCATGCTTACCCTTCCACTCCTGTAATGTTTTTTCATCAATTGCTATAACCTTAACACTATCTTTAAAATGATTATAAAAATCAGGTGAATCTGTAATGATATTTATACTTAAAATTTTACTTTGTTGCCCTAGGAAAGAATAAATGGAAAAAGCAGCCTGAAGATGAATGGAAATGTTTTTGCCAACTGTAATATATAATAGGTTCATATTTGTTCATTAAACAAACCCATTGTAAGATGGGCCGTTTTTAACTGGTTATGAATAATAAATAAATTAAGAAGTCGCTCGGCAAGAAAACCCATAACCCTTTTTTGATAACCTTGTTTGGGAAGCTCGATCTGCTTTTCTACTTCAAATAAAACCCCAAAAAGAAAACTAGCATAATTATCCCATATTTTCCAGGGTGCTATCATAATATTATTATAAAACATCTTGGTTTGCCTGTTCAATGATTGAACGCTTTGGGCGTACTCCGGATGCTTTTCACAAACCACTTTCATAGTAATCTCCCAATCTTTTCTTATGTGCGCCAACTGGTAAGCTTCTTCAACAGTATATACAATACCTTTATGCCTCATTGAATAATCAGGTCGCGGTACAATTACATCATTTTCAGATAAAAGTTCCTGGAACGATTTATATAACGAAGGTGTTAAAAACGAATCCATGCTTTTTTCTGATGCTTTGGAGTAATACCGGCTTCTTTTTTTTAAAAATAATTTATACTGGTCGCAGATTAGATACCTACGGTAATGACATAATCCCAACGCATCCGAATCCCTGTTAGCATTTTTAATGATCCAGTATAAAGCGGTAAGCTCACTATACAAATCATTTTTTGGCGAGATGTTATCACCTGTATTATCACCGATCATATTCAACTGAATATTGGAAAGATCTACTCCTGCCTGGATGGGAGTTATATAAGGCGCTTTAGGAAGAAGCGGGAAAAAATTATAATATACACTATATATTTTAACAGAAGGTAACATTTAATCTTTATTTTCTATAAATTATATAAATTGCCTCAAGCAAAAATTAAAGATTTGCTTAGTTACATTTAGTTTAAAGTGCACAAAAAATCATTCCGTAGCTATATCATATAATGCTTTGATAGATACGCAAACTTATCTTTTAAAATCTATATAAAACTTTGTTAAAGTAAAATTACAATTATCTTATTAATACTTACTTCAGTAAAACTGCGGGTAATTTTTATCATTTTAAATTACAAATATTATTCATGATCAATTTTATTCCTATTTTTCCATTAGGCATCGTGGTTTATCCGGGAGAGGAACTTAACCTGCATATTTTTGAACCCAGGTATAAACAGCTAATTGATGAATATGCCACTGCCAAAAAACCTTTCGGCATTCCGATCATTATAAACAATCACCTGAGTGAGTTGGGAACGCTTGTAGATATTAAAGATATTACCACCAAGTATGGAAACGGTGAAATGGATGTTAAAACTAAAGGCAACA
>CAXSIE010000644.1:0-2475 GCA_964237295.1 uncultured Flavihumibacter sp.
ATAAAAAAGACACGCCCGCTATGCTGTTGCATCATGTGTACAAAAACAGGCTGCGCAATATTATAAGTTGTTTCAAAATTTAATTGGTATTGTTTTAAGATAGCGGAGGTTCCGGTATCAGCAATGGATCCTGTGGCAAAACCTCCAACCGTTAATATGGCAGCATCTATAGCCCCATACTTTGAAATGGTTCCCTCAATAAACCGATTTGCTTCTCCTTCATTCGACACATCAACAATAACTTCTTCAAAGCGATCTACCGGAAAACCTTTTATAGTATCATCCTTATGCGTAACTGTTGCAATAACCTGGTATCCTTCATCAATAAATTTATGCACAATGGCTTGTCCAAGGTTGCCTGCAGAACCGGTTACTATTACTGTCTTCATTATATTGTTTGTTAACTGATCACACTAACATAGGTTGAGTAATGTATGAATCCAACACATCCTTGTTCCAAACATACTTAAAATCCGGTAAGCCGGATATATGTTTGAAAATTAATTCCAGCTTGCTCCATAAGCCGAATTTTTCAATTTCCCAAGAATGCCCCCATAAGTGAAAACAGCCATCATGCTTAAGAATATGACCGATATAATAGTCAGTCAATTTTAATATATCGGAACCGGATGCACTCTTCATCCATATCAACATATTATTAAATTTGAATCGTTTCATTAAATGTTTAAAATAGGTTGCACTGTTATGTTCGTAAACCTGTATGGTGGTGGGCATCAGGTTATTGAAAGTATTGGGCAAAACAGATAACAGATCAGTGGTTCTTGCAATTTTAAAACCTGCTTGTTTTACACAATCAATTACTTTCGGGCTATATGAACCTCGCGGAAAACAAAATGAAACAGGATCTATGTGTAGTATTTCTTTCAGCCATTTATAACATCCTGAAACTTCGGCCTGCACCGTTTTTATACTTTGACCGGTAAGGCGTACATGATTCAAAGTATGACCACCTATTTCATTATTTTTTGATAGTGATAATAGCTGATCCTCACTCAATACAATATTTTCCGGATTAGCCCGCGGGATATAGAAAGTGCCTTTAAGATTATATTTATCCAACAGTTCGCTGATCACAAAGTCTTTTGGATGCCCGTCATCCCAGCTGGTTGTAATAATTTTAGGCATGATAATGATAAAGATTGTAAACCCCGGTGGCATCATCAGAACCTTTATAAGGTTAACTTCTAAATAAAGACGCTGACTTTTGATAGTCGTGAACGGATACGCTGTCTCATTAACAACTTTAGATAGTAGCTTTAAAAGTTCCTTTCTTCTCGTTTATCACTGATGTGTATATAGACAGCAACTGCTCCAGGTTTTCTTCGGGTGTATAATATAATTCGTAAGTCTTTCGCGCATTTTTACGGTAAGTCTCTTTTTCATCTTCACCAAATGCCTGCCATTTATCTAATTTATTTTTGAGATCCTCTACATTAGATTCCTCAAAATGCAGGCCGTTGAATTCATTCTTAATTAATAATGAGGGAGATCCGATATTAGACCCAATCACCGGCGTTGAAGTGGCAAAGGCTTCGATAATGGTTAAACCAAAAGTTTCGTACCATACAGAAGGAAAAATCAGCGCATTACAACTTTGCAATTCTTTTGTAATAGCGTCTTTTTGCTGAAAACCTATGTAAGTAATATTAAGATGTTCTTTTAAATCGGCTTCCACCAGGTGTTTCAAAGGACCATCTCCAATGATCTTAAGAGAATGAGCAGAATGCCTGAATGCCTGCAACAACACACGAATACCTTTTTCTTCTGACAGCCGCCCTATGAACAAAAAATTTTTCTTATGAAAATCAGTGCTAACCTTGGGATCATAAACAAAATTCGGCTTGATAATTATTTTATCAGTATTCAGGTGCAAGCGGCTTTTTTCAATAATACCTTTCGCATGACCGGTTAAAACAATATAACGGTCCACAACATTCCAGGTTCCGCTTATGCGGTTAATCCATGTAGAAAAGCCCACCCAGAAAGTCAGTAATACAGAATTGTTGTAAACACCATCCTTTATGGCTGCCCATGGGAAATTGCTGTGTAAACTTTTAAGATAAGGCTTTCCGTTATGATACAAAGTACCCGAAGGGCATAGAAGACGAAAATTATGCAATGTTATTACAAACGGAACCTTTTTGCTTTTAAGCGCATACAATACGGAGGTAGAAGCGGCAAAGTGCAAATTATGAATATGTACAATGTCAGGCTTAAATGTTTTTAATTGCCTGCGTGTTTTAAGATAAGCGCCTATATTGAAAGGTAATTGAAGAATTTTAAAAAGTGATGAGCCTTCATTAGTGAACGGCAGTAACTGAACATCAATGCCATTAGAGCGTAACAGCTGTATTTCAGCGGAAACAACGCCGTCTTCACCACCTGCAAGTTTATAACGGCAATGTATAAATAATACTTTCATAACCGTATCAATCCGCAGCGTTTAAAATGGTT
>CAXSIE010000645.1:0-2473 GCA_964237295.1 uncultured Flavihumibacter sp.
TATCTTCCAGTACCTGGGTACCTGCAGAAGTATAACCCATAAAAGAAGGATCTCTTTGCATGGCAACTTTATTCAGATTGATCAGCGCATTTTGCATATCACCGGTTGAGTAATAGGCTTCCGCGGCAATCAGGAAAATATCTGAAAGCCTGAGCAGCTTTATGTCATCCTTGTCCGTACCGTTTGCCGCATTTGAATATTTATAATTGAGATAAACGGTTCCGGCCTGGCCGCTCCTTGTTCCGATAGGCATCAGGCCCTTGCGAACATCGGTAGCAGCATAAAGGTTGTATAATTCCGCCGTTCCCAGGATATCTCCATAATTACCGCCGGTTGTAAGATAAATGGCGCCTATCTGATCAAATCCACCGTTATTGGCCAGGTCAACGGCCACTTCAAAAAGGGTTTCGTTTTTAGAACCTGATTGAACGGCCGGGTTGGCCCAGTAACCTCCGGGTGAATAGTTTCCTGCTGCCGTAGTTCCTGAGGGAGCTGCATAGGCAGCAGCGCTGAGCATCATCCAGCCGCTGCTGTTAATAACATCCAGGGAAGTTGTTTTTGCGTTGGGCCAGTCGCCCATATTCTGGTAAACCCTTGCTTCAAGCGCCCTGGCGGCATATTTAGAAAAATAGGCCGTTCCCCTGAATTGTGTCATTAAGGTATAAGCTTTTTCAAGATCTGCGATTACCTGCGCATACACTTCCTTCACCGTATTCCTGGAGGGCAGGGAAGACGGATCAAAATTTTTAATATCAAATTTATTCATAATTGGAACTCCCGGGTCATCAGGCGCACTGGTATAAGGATGCCCGAAATTGCGTACCAGCTCAAAGTGCATCAATGCGCGCACCGCGTAAGCTTCTCCTATATACTGGCTAACCGTTGCAGTTACAGGAAGCGTATTGGTAATAATGGTGTTTGCATACTTGATAGCTATATAAGCATTTGTCCAAAGGCCCGAGGCATAGCCATCAGCGTTATTAAAGGAAAAATTATTGAGTGTAAGATAACGTCCTGAATTGGCTGTAGCTACAAAAGTATTATCAGCCATCAGGTCGCCTTTTACAAGAACCGATCTTCCATACAAATCAGTTGCCCGCAAAGAAGCATACATTCCATTGGTGGCTACGCCCAGATCCGCTTCGCTGGTTATAGCGGTGCTAAGATCATTAGAGGTAAACGGAGTTTTATCAAGATAACTTTTACTGCAGGCGCTGAATACAATTATAGCTGCAGTAAGGATATATAGACTGAAATTTGATCTCATGTTCTTATTATTTTATCGCTTAAAATCCAAAATTGATTCCTGCTGTGAAGGATTTGTTGTACAAGATATTCAAACCTCCTGTTGAGCCTCCGGTACCTTGTTCGGGATCGAAAGGAAGGCTTTTATCATAGTTTTTTGTCCAGAGGTTTGTTCCTCTTACATATACCGATAATGCGGTAAGGTGAAGCAGTTTGTTGAATGATGGAGGCGCCGTGTATCCGAAAGAAATATTGCGAAGCCTGATGTAGTCTCCTTTAAACAAAAATCTTGTGGAAAGGGAACTGGAATTGGTAGTAGCATTATATACCGGCTTGGGCACATTGGTAATATCTCCCGGTTTTTGCCACCTGTTAAGGTTATAAGCATATTTACCATAGGAAGAATTGATCTGGTCGAAAAAATACTGAGACCAACCGTCATAAACATAATTACCGTAGTTGTAATAGAGATCGGCTGTAAGGCTGAATCCTTTGAAGTTAAAGGTATTTGAAAATCCACCGTAGTATTTGGGTGATGCCGATTTACCGGTGATAAGGCGTGCCGCGCCATTATAGGAGTTGGTAGTTGCTTTTTTAGAGGAGTCTGCATACCACAAAGGATCACCGTTATCAGGATTTACACCGGCCCATTCGCGCATGTAATAGGTGTTGATGTCATAACCGGGTTTTACCAGGAACTGTCCATTGATCAATTGGGTTTGTCCCTTTACAATTTCAGTAACCTTGTTCTTGTTATAGGTTATGTTAAAGGTCATGTCCCAGGTAAAGTCTTTTGTTTTAAGTGGAGTTGCGTTTACTGTAAATTCCAGCCCGGTATTCTCCATTGCTCCGATATTTTGATTAACGCTGGAAAACCCGATGGTAAGTGATGTAGGCGCGCTGAATATCAGTTTATCAATTACTTTCTTATAGTAATCAACGGTGATATTTAACCGGTTCTTAAAAAGCGAGGCATCCACCCCCACATCCGTTTGTTTTGAAGATTCCCACTGGAGGGTCTGGTTACCAATATTATTGAAACCTCCACCGGGCTGCCCATTGTAATTCAATCCGTAGCCCAATGTCTGGCGCCAGGCGTAATTGCCTATTTCCGCATTACCTGAAGTACCGTAAGATGCCCTTAGCTTCAGGTCTGTAAGAAATTCGGCGCTTGCGAGAAAATCTTCTTTACCGATGTTCCAGGCAAGGCTTCCTGAAGGATAGGTTC
>CAXSIE010000646.1:0-2470 GCA_964237295.1 uncultured Flavihumibacter sp.
GGATGCTGGGCGCTGGTTACATCATCCAGCCAATCCCTGGCGAATGTTCCTTTCAACCCTTCGGGCAGTAAGGCGTCCGGACTTTTCTCAACACTACGGATCACCCATTCTTTGTCCTGCTTATCTGCAAGTCGCAATGATTTTGATTGCATTCCGCCCCCCAGTTGCAGCGGTATCAATCCGCCTTTAACAGTGCTCATTTGAATTACCGGAAGTTTAACCGGAGCGGCCCATTCCTTCCTGTAATTTTCACCGAATAAAAATCTTCTTAATTTTCCCGCCCGGTTATACACAGGATGTACCTGTACGGTTACACTGTCACCGGTGATATCTTTATAACCGGCAGCTTCTTTTTCAGCTTCGGGTTTATAAGGAATCGTATAAGTAAACGCATTGGTTATAGTGTCCGCCAGATAGGCATAAAAAGTTACATTCATATTGCCGGCAACCTGGTCCATTACCACATAACCCTGTGTGGCTTTAGCAAATAACGATTGCCTGGGCTGCCGGGCATTGGTACGTTTTGCACCAGCGCCGCTAACAATTTGTATTTGTTCGTCCTTAATAAACTGGAGGCCATGTTCGTGACCTGCTACATGAACCAGATTGGGAAAGTTATTAAACACCCCATCCACCCGTTTTATCATGTCTTCATAAAGAGGATGTTTCAGGTCTTCCGGATTGGCAAGAAAAGAGCGTAACAGCGGGTACAGAGACCCGATAACAGGCAGCGGGATATAAAGATTTTTATTAAGGGATGTAAGCGGGAATATGTGATCTTTCCAGGTGTATTTGCCACCATGGATGCCAAAGCTTTGAAAGGGATGATGAGAAGCTAACAAGATCATTTTGTTCCGGTTCTTGTAACGAAGCTCATCGAGCCGGGCAAGCACTTCGGCTTTAGTGCCGCAATCACAGTCGTCATCGTTATTGGTTTTGTCAAAGGGAAACAGCCACCATTCACTGTCGAAAGCTATAATGGTAAGGTTGTCTGTAAGATCGATGGCAACGGGATCAGGACATCCGTTGGCGGGGATTAGTTTCAATAAAGAATCTCCCTGCTCATCGAGATATTGCCATTGCCGTTTGATTTTGGCCAGACCTTTGGGTCCCATTTTATCCCAATCGTGATTTCCCGGAATAAAGTAAACGGCAGCTCCGTTCGCACGCATGGGCTTGTACTGCGATTGCAGTATTTCCTGTGTACTTTTTTCTTCTTTGCTGCCGGGCAGTCCCATACCGCGCGGATAAATATTATCACCCAGGTACATAACAGTTGTTTTTCCCCGGATGATTTTATCAGCGGCATGTTGCAATGTTTTTTCGCTTCTGGCATTTATTTCGCCGGCATCACCGATAAGGATGACACGATACCGGATACTGTCCTGACCAATACCTGTTGCAACAAAGCCCAGTAAAAAAATAATATGTAGTAATAACTTCATCTGTTAAGGATTGGTAGTATTTAATTTTCTGGTGAATTTGAGTATGTTGCCTTCCGCAAAATCATCACCCTCATTCGATATATAGAGGTTGCCTGAGCTGTCGAACGTTATACCTTCAGGCTGATTGAATGTTTTGGGATTAAGCGCACAAACTTCTTTTACTTTCCAGTTACTGTCGGCTACCACCACCATTTTATTTACTGCGGAAAGAATGTACCAATCGTTGGTTACAGTATTTCTGGCAAGAGCCGAAGGACGAAAGCCTCTCTTAACTTTACCGGTAAATGATTTAATATCATGCACATTTATTTCGAAATTACCTGTGTAGTATATGGAATCCCCTGATTGTAAAATGTATCCGGAAACTATGTCTTTCTTATTATCATCCGGACAATTTTTGCAAAGCAGGTATAGTTTTCCGGAAGTTTCGTCACCATAGATACTTTCATATTCTCCCAATGGCAGCAGGTGCTTCCATTCGCGCACACTATCAAGCTCTTCATAAATTGTTTCTTCAAAAGGAAATGTAAAAAGGTAACCATTGCTTTTTAGAATGATCACTTTCTCCTTTACGATAGTCAGGTCTTCATAATCTCCTTTTTTACCAAATTTAGAATGGAACTGTTTTTTTTTGTTCCACGCGAGCCGGAACAATTTTCCTTCTTCGTCCTGGATTGCGTAAATAGTGTCGCTGTTATTTTTATAAAACGTAATGCCTGAAATTTCATTTAGACTTTCAGGCATATAAAATTTTTCGGGTTCGGATATATTATAGCCCTGCAGGCTTTGGTTCGTTTTATCAGCGGGCCTGCATGCGTACAGGTTTAATAAAATAATAAATATCCCCGTTAAGAAACAATACTTCAAAGTGCAAAATTTGATGTTTAAAATATCCCCGTAATAACTTGCAATAGAAAGCCTTGTTTGAAATTAACCACTGTTAAGTACACATTCTTTAAGTAATCCCGATAGGGCAATGTCATTAAGTTAAGATTCAACAGAAAGCACTTATTAAAAAGTAAGAC
>CAXSIE010000647.1:0-554 GCA_964237295.1 uncultured Flavihumibacter sp.
TTTATTAAAAGAAGGGGTTATGATCCGTTACCGTTTTACCCGGTATATGCAGGCAATATTGTAGAGAGCCGTGAAATAAGCGAACGATTTTTATGGGATCTAAGACAAACAAGCCAGGAACTGATATTGGAATACCATGCACTGCATATTAAAAAATACGGCCGGCAGCATGGACTAAACCTGGCCATTGAACCTTATGATATGAACCCAACTGCAGACCTGGAACTTGGTGCCATCGCGGATATTCCTTCGGCTGAATTCTGGAGTAAAAATTTTGGATTTAATTCGGCCTTCAGCTGTATAGAAGCCACCTCTATTGCTCATGTAGAAGGTAAACCGGTTGTACTGGCTGAAGCATTTACCGGCGAATCAACAGAAGGTTGGAATCAGTACCCCGGCTCCATGAAAGACCAGGGTGACTGGGCCTTTGCAATGGGGCTCAACAAATTTTATTACCACACTTTCGCGCACAAACCTTTTAACGATTCATTGCAACCCGGTATGACGATGGGGCCTTATGGCGTTCATTGGGACAGGAAACAAACCTGGTGGCC
>CAXSIE010000647.1:564-2461 GCA_964237295.1 uncultured Flavihumibacter sp.
GATGCCTATCACCGTTATATTTCAAGATGCCAGTTCCTGCTGCAGAAGGGAAAAGCCGTTGCGGATATATTATACCTTACGCCCGAAGGTTCACCCCATGTATTTGTTCCGCCCGCTTCTGCATTAATTGGAAACGATACCATACCAGACAAAAGAGGATATAATTTTGATGGCTGTTCACCAGGCCAGCTATATTCAGCCAGTGTGAAAGATAATAAGATTATGTTCTCCGGGGGAGCTTCTTACCGACTGCTGGTTTTACCTGCCGTGAAAACAATGACACCGGCCCTGCTGGAAAAAATCAGGTCATTGATTAACGATGGAGCCTCCGTAACAGGAATGCCTCCGTTAAAATCTCCGGGTTTGTCAGGATTTCCGGAATGCGACCAAAAAATTCAGGCCATTGCCAAAGAAATCTGGGGAAGCATGGAGCTACCTGCATCACAGAGCGAGCATGCTTACGGCAAAGGGAAAGTAATATGGGGAGGAGCTTTAACCACTACCACAAAAAACTCGCTGTATCCTGAATACAACCTCACAGCTGCATTATTAAAGCAGTCAGGTGTTTCGGAAGATTTTGAAACATCAGGGCCGGTACGTTATAACCATCGCACCTTCAATGACAGGGACATTTATTTTGTAGCAAACCGCACGAATCAGTTAATAAATGCTTCCTGCAGTTTCCGCACCATAAAAGGAACACCTGAACTTTGGGATCCGTTAACAGGAAAAACAAGGATACTTACTGAATTTACTACCAGCAACGGCCACACTGCAATTCCATTACAGTTCGAAGCTTATCAAAGTTTCTTTATTGTATTTGCAAATGGCAAATCAGCACCTTCAACCGGAAAAAAGAATTTTCCTGCAAAGCAGGAAGTGGTAACATTAAACAGTCCCTGGATAGTAAGCTTTGATCCTAAATGGGGTGGTCCTGAAAAAGTTACATTCGATCAACTGGTGGATTGGACCACAAGGCCCGAAGACGGTATTAAATTTTATTCGGGAAAAGCTGTTTACAGTAACAACTTTGACTTTCCATCAGCGGGCGGTTCCGGTAACAAAAAATTTTACCTTGATTTGGGGGAAGTTAAAAACATGGCCAGGATCAGGCTCAACGGGCGCGATTTAGGAATAGTATGGACGGCTCCCTGGAAAGTGGATATCACTAATATAGTGAAGCAGAAAAACAATCAACTGCAGATAGAAGTAGTAAATCTATGGCCTAACAGGTTAATTGGCGACGAGCGGCTTCCCGATGATGGAATCAAAAATGGCAAATGGCCGGATTGGTTGTTAAAGGGTGAAAAGCGCACCAGCGGCAGGTACACTTTTACCACCTTTCATCCTTATAAAAAAGATGCTCCCTTATTGAAATCTGGGCTAATCGGTCCGGTTACCATTCAGCAGACGGAATTTTAAATTTAATGGTTAAGTACAGTCTTTTTGCGGTTCAAATAATTTTTTTTAAAAAAAACACATCAATTCGACACGTCTTTACAGGTGCTCATCCGCAAACCTGCTATCCACCTCAATCCGTACAGGCATGGGTCCTGCATACACCCAAATCATTGCCATGGATTGTGGTGACTGATTGATAAAGTAGTGAACCCTTCCACGCGGCTGCAGGGCAGTGGTAAGATTGGACATAGTATATTTACGGCCTTCCACCAGACAGGTTGCTTCTCCTTCAACAATGCAGATAGATTCGTCGAAATCATGCAGGTGGGCGGGCAGTCTTCCGCCCTGGTAAAACAGTCCATAACCGCCACTCATGCCAATGCCGGGGATGAGCGCTTCATTAAAAAAGTCAATAAATTCTGTTCCTTCTCCGGAGGGATAACGGTAAGCAGTAGCAGTATGCGTAATCCTTTCCGGCCCTTTATGACCATTAAAG
>CAXSIE010000648.1:0-2116 GCA_964237295.1 uncultured Flavihumibacter sp.
ATTTGTGCATGCATCACTATCCAGCGGCGTAATGATCAGTGATCTGGGAGAAGAGTATTTTGTTAAAAGATATATTGGCGCAGGGAGAGTGAGAAGCTAGTTTTAATGATTAATTATTTATGATTAATTATAAGATGGTTGTTGTGTGTGTATATGTATATTGAATCTGATCAGGTACTACCCGTTAATAATTAATCATTATTCATTAATAATTAAACTATGAGTTTTCCCGGAGAAAATGACACCGCCGGCAAGCCGGCAGCAACAGATGGTTCCTTTACCGGAGATGCTGTAAACGAGAACAGTATCGGCGATGGCGCTTCCGACCAGGGCTTTGAGCCGGGTGAAGAAACAAGGGATGATGAATTTCGCAAAAAAGATTTTGTGAAAGAAGAAATACTTTACAAGGAAAATGACCACCATCAAAGCGCCCCTACACACGGTTTGGTAGAAGAAGGTCCGGGGCCGGATGCCTGATCTTAAAAATCAGGTTCCTGCTATTCTGTTTTCTTTGTTTGAATATAAAAGTTGCGGTCAACTGTTAACTCGCTGTTAGCGGCATTTAATGATTGCCATTGCTCCCTGGGCGTGATCCATTGATAAGTATTCAAATGGATCCTGACCGGCATGTTAAAGCCTTTGATGCATTTTGTCCAGCGGTACAAAATCTTATTGCCCTCCGATTTGTATTCAAGCGCCGGTATATCGGTATGCAATAAATATTGTTCAAAAACTTTGGAGAAATCTTTTCCTGATTGCCTGCTGATATAATCTTCTATTTGTTTTGCGGTAACTGTCTGGTGGTAAAATGTTTTATTCAATCCCCTTAAAATATTTCTGAATAATTCATCGTCATTGATGATAGTACGAATCATATGTATCATATTGCCGCCCTTGTAATACATATCTCCGCTGCCTTCTTTATTTACACCATAAGGGGCGGTTATGGGTGCATCGTTTAAAATTTTTGTTCGCGTGCCGATGACATAATCGTCGCCGGCATCTTTTCCATATTGGCAGGTAGTGAACAATGTTTCCGAGTAATTGGTGAAGCTTTCATGTATCCACATATCAGCCAGGTCTTTGGAAGTAATATTATTGCCAAACCATTCGTGACCGCTTTCATGCACTATGATAAAGTCCCACATCAATCCCCAGCCCGTGCCCGACAGGTCAGCTCCGCGATAACCATTCCTGAAATTATTACCGTAGGCAACAGCGCTCTGGTGCTCCATACCAAGATGCGGCGCTTCCACTAATTTGTAACTGTCTTCATAAAAAGGGTAGGGGCCGAACCAATGCTCAAAACATTTGAGCATAAGCGGTACCTGTTTGAATTGTTCTCTGGCAGTATCAATATTATAATCAAGAACCCAGTAGCTGCAGTCCAGCGCGCCTTTTTCACCGTTGTATGTTGAGGTCCAGTTAACATATTTACCTATGTAGGGAATGATGTCATAATTATTAATGGGATTTACCACTTTCCATTTATACGAAACAGTTCCATCGGTATTATTGATTTTCGATTGCAGCCTGCCGTTACCTACCGCAACAAGATCGGCCGGAACTATCATGGTTAAAGACGCGCTATCCGGCTCATCGCTTTGATGGTCTTTGCAGGGATACCATACGCTCGCGCCCAGGCCCTGGCAGGCAACACTCATCCAGGGATTTCCCTTCCGGTCTTTTTTCCATATCCAGCCGCCGTCCCAGGGAGGGGAGAGGGCTTCACGGGGCTGACCGGAAAAACTGATCTCCATGCTTTCAACAGATCCTTTTTTTAAGGTAGCGGGAAACTGCACCAGGTAAATATTTTTGTCTCTTTTAAAAGTCAGCTGCCGGCGATTCCATAACACGGTTCCTATCTGCATCGGAATTTGTAAATCTATCTGCATGGTGTTGCCGGCGCTAACTGTTTTGAAATTGATTATAATATCGCCTTCAATTGTTTTAGTAGCGTAATCAGGTTTAACAGTAATGCCATAGAACAGCACATCCCACCAGGCGCGTTCCGGAGTAATGCTTCCTCTTAAAGTATCCTGGTGAGTAAACGGCTTTTCCTTCAGCGGCTGTGCATGGAGGTTAACAGTTGTTACCAAAATGATCACCATTAAAA
>CAXSIE010000648.1:2126-2457 GCA_964237295.1 uncultured Flavihumibacter sp.
AAGTTTCATTCGCTATATTTAAAGTTGGAAATCTAAATGAAGTTAATCAAACATAATTTGCCTGCAGGCATAAATTACATGAATGATAATAATTGGCGAGGGCCGGTAATAAAACTCTTTTACAAAAAGAAAATAAGCAGTCATTATCCCGCTTCATATAATTATTTGATGCGTTTTTTAACGCTCGTATTTTTATCCTTTTTTAGCAGTTGCAAATCGCATGAAAATCATTCAAAAAAAATTTTTCGTTATAACGAATCTGCCGGTATTGCATCGCTTGATCCGGCTTTTGCAAAAAATCAATCAATCATCTGGGCGGTTCATCAGATCT
>CAXSIE010000649.1:0-349 GCA_964237295.1 uncultured Flavihumibacter sp.
ACCGCGGTAGTACCATGTTTCAGCGTCATAACGCGCTTTGTTCATGCTCCATTCATTCTCTTCTTTTGTGCCCCTGGTGCTATAAACATAAACCATCCTGTTATTGAAAGCATCCTTAAAAGTGCCATAACGCAAAGGGCTTTTCTGATGCATATCCGGTTCGGTTGCAACCAGCCACTTCCCGTTTTCTTTTTTCAGTAACAGGCTGTCTTTACTGCCGGCAGTGGTATATTGTACAGGCTCCAGGCTGTCGAGAATAATTTTTACAGATGCATTGTTTCCAAAATCTTCCAGTTTAAGTTTAAGCAGTTTGATGTTTTCTGTGGTGCCTGTAATAGTTTTTGTTTGC
>CAXSIE010000649.1:359-2442 GCA_964237295.1 uncultured Flavihumibacter sp.
AGGATGCAACTGCTGTTGAATGGCTGCCCAACGGAAGCTGGAAGATATGCCCGGGCTGGCCGTTATAAAATCTATCGTATTAACCGCACTGTCCAATGCGAGTGTATGCCATTTAAAGAATTCGAATAACGGCTTCCAGTCAACGCTTTGGTCGCCGAACCAATGTTCACCGTTAGGATATTCATAATAGCTCATGTCTGTATGAAAATCCGCCAGCACTTTTCTCATCTGGCGGGCATAATTAACCGAAACAGTTTTATCGGCGTCGCCATGGAGCACATATACGCCCAGCGGTTTGTAATTAGTGGCCAGTTGAATTACATCGCTCTGGTTACTGGAACGAAGCAGTATCTGTTCGGTTCCTGAGCTGCTGCTATCGGGAATCAATCCGTCTGCGGAGCCATAACCCTTTAAAGTTGGATAACCGGAACAGGCACCGATAGCCGCCCATTTGTCGGGGTAAGTGGCACCCAGGAACCAGGTTCCATGGCCACCCATTGAATGGCCTGTTAAATAAATATGCTGCGGATCGGGCTTGAAAGATTGTTTGGCAAGTTCCAGCACTTCCAATGCATCAAGCCTTCCCCAGTCTTCCCAGTTGAATCCGCGCGGACGGCGGTTAGTGGCTGCCACCAGGGTTCCCCAGTCTTTGGAGTGATAAGCCTTAGCCTGTCCGATAGCTTCCACGCCGGCGCCATGAACGGATAAAAATAGCGCCGCCCCTTCTTTTGGAGTTGGTGACTGCGGAGTTACTGCATAATATTGAAGACTGCCGTCAATGGCACTGGTAAATGTTACGCTGTACTTATCACCCGGTTCTACAGCTTCTATTGAAACAGTAGCGGTATCGATAGTTCTAGCCTTATCTGTCAGCGTTAGTGCACAAGGAAATTTTCCTTTGGTTGTAACTGCTGCCGCATTCAGATCGAAACTTACTTTACGGCTGGCATAAGCAGGTATTTCGGGTAAGGGAGTTGTTACTTCCCTGCCCGCTATCACACTTTTAAGCTGCGCATTCTTTAAAATAGCAGGAGACAGGTTAAAAACCACCACGGCTCCTTTAAGATCATACTTGTTGCTGTTCAATAAAACTGCAGGGAGCGTAGCATCTTCTGTGTTTAACAAAACCGGCTTAGTGGGAAACTCCAGACTTGCGGTAACAAATTGCCCGCGAACGTATAATTCATTCAGGCCTTTTTTAAGTTTTACGGGTATATACATCCAGCCAGAGGTATAAGCATCACCCATATGTAATTCACCATTAAAATAAACGCCGCTGTTACCTTTTATATTTAATAAAGCAATTTTTTCTGCCGGAGATGAGTAAGTGAGGTATAAATAGCCGGCACCACCCCTTCCGCCAAAACCACCGAAACCACGCGCAGGCCTGAATCTGTGAAGACTATCAGTTTTAACGGCCTGCCAGCTGATATTCTGACCCTGATCATTCACTCCAAAACTGGCTCCTGCTACCGGCGTCTTTAAAGTATTGGTATAGAGCTGGTAAGCGAGCTGATCGGTATACAGCGCTTCTCTTCCATACCGGCTCGGCGCACTAACTCCCAACCCGTCACTGAAATAATAGATCTCCTGTGAAAAAGATAACTGCGTACAAAAAAAACTGAGTATCAGGCAAAAAAAAGATAATCGCTTGTGCATTAATGGTTATTTATTTCGTACAAATATCTTAGATGCAGGTGTAACGGCAAAGACAATTTTAACCGGGAAGGCCAAGGTACAAAGCTTCTTCCTGCTCTTTTGTGCCTTTGGAACATTGTGATTACAAAACGAATACAGACTTTCCTTTGAAACTTAACATTCGGCTTATTACCTTTTTATTAATTTTAATAAAATCTTAAGGTATTATGTCTAAGAATATAACAAATACAGATGAAAAAGTGTCTGACAAAAAAATGAACCGTTTATTCACGGAACGAAAAATCGAAGAAGCGTTATCAGATTTAAAATCGCTGGTAAGCAAAAAAAAATTTGAAAAAGCTATAAAAAAAGCCTCTAAACTGATCAATAAGGAGTTCTCAAAAAAAGCACTGGGTAACTTTAGAAAACAACATGAATCCATCAA
>CAXSIE010000650.1:0-2422 GCA_964237295.1 uncultured Flavihumibacter sp.
TTGTTAGTGCCCCTGTAGTCCTGTAAATTCTGCTCGATATTGTACCAGGCAATTTTTGCACGGTTATAACCATAAGGCAGGTCATCGGATAAACTGCCCTCCGGGAACAATCCGTTACCCTGCGGGGTTGATGCCAGCGACCAGCTTATCAACGGAAAGCGAACATCAATACTGTTACGCGTTCCTTCAAAATCATCAATATATACCAACCCGTTACTGCCTTTGCCTATTTGAGACGGATGCCCCGGCTTTAAAATAGCAGCTTCACCATAGGCAGTAATGGTGCTCATTTCGCTGGTATTGTAAAAAGGTAATTTATCCAGCAACCGGGTTAGTTTTGGAAATTCGGAACGGTAACTGAAGTCCACTCCGTACATGGTGTTGCGGATAGGATCTTCATTATAGTTCATCTTGGTAAAGAAAGGCCGTTCGCTGAGCCTGATCAGGGAGCCGCCAAAGGACAGCGATTCCTTGGCGGTATTTTTTGCCAGATAATCAAACCTTAACCCCAGGAAGTTTCTTTGCTGAATACCAATGCCGGCGTTGTTTTCAAACTGAACATTTACAGGCACCCCGGAATTGGTAATTGCCTGGTTGATAACCTTCACCGTTCCCAGGTTATAATCCACCGTGTAATCCACCCCTTCCACCAAAGCCCTTCCACCTGCAGTTACCGTTACAGAACCCTGCGGAACATTAAAAGCGCCTAAAGAAATATCTGAACCGGTAGACTGGCCTTTGGCTGTTCCGCTTATGATAAACCGGTCGAGGTTGGCATAGGTCTTTGCTATCTCCTTTATGGTATCATACAAAGGATAATAGATATACTTGTTCTTGATATCGGCAGTAGCGCCAACGAATGCGATATTTTCAAGATCCCTTCCAAAGGGTTCCAGTAAAGGAAAAATAATCCTTGCCTGGCTGGATATCACGGTAAATCCTTCAATATAATCAAAGACGCCATCCGGCTGGGGATCACGCTGATTATTTAACCGGTCAAGATTTAATACGGAAATTAATGGAACCCCGCTTTTAGGTCCTTCAGGCAGGTATCTTTTTTGTCCAAGGCTGGGTTCTTCATACAGCACATTAAGTTTGAAATCGGCGGACTGGATACTGGAAAGATAACTGTTGTCGGTTGTTTTCAGCGCGTAAACATTTTTCATCATGAGGTCCCAGATAGGCAGGTTGGGCCTTTGTGAAGTAGCTTTGAGCAACTTAAGGAAGATAACTTTCTGGTTTCCCGACTGTACCAGCGTTGTATCGGGCGCCACATCCTGGGAGAACTCTCCCACCTGGTAGATCTTGCCGTTATAGCTGTACTGGTAGGCCACACCCAGTATTTCATCAGATTGTAATGGCTGGTTCAGAGAAAGAAAGCCGATCTGTGAATTAAAAAAATAATCCGACGGACTAAGTTTTCGTGCGAATGTTTTTTCAAAATCCTGCACGGGACGCAGCCCTAGTGAACTTAACTGCGTGGTTACAAAAGAGGAACTGCGGCTGCTGGGATTGTTGACAATCTTTCTGTACAGGTCATTGGCATCGTTAAATGGGTATTCAAGATTCGTCTGGGGGTTAATCACAGGCGGTTGCTGGAAGGGCGTTTTCTCTCCCAGATCCATCAATGCCACGATATCCCTGGTATCTGTGGTAGAACCGTTCCTATTGGTTACCCATACTTCTATCCTTAAAATCTGTATCAACGAATTTACTGCCGGAAGGCTTCCCATGGCGGTATTATAGTTCTTCCGGAAATACTGCGATAACAGAAAATGCCGGTTCTCTTCGTAATCATCCGCTTTAAGCTCGAAGATGGAAGTAGCCGAACCGCCCTGAAGCCCCAGCGATTGCCGCTGCGCGCGTTGGTTGGCCAGCACTCCGGTAACAAACAGTTTACCGAACTGTAACTGGGTTTTCAGGCCAAACAGTGATTGCGCTCCAGGGATCAGTGAACCTTTTGAAGTGAATGAAACGTTGCCTGCTTCTATGCGTTTGATGATTTCATCATCCGTTCCTGAATAATCGAGCTTCAGCTGGTTTTCAAAATCGAACGTTGCCAGGGTGTTGTAGTTGATGGGCAGTCTTAGTTTATCGCCGATGTTGGCAATAACACTCAGGTTAGCATCTTCTTTGAAATCGAAGTTGCCATTTTTCCGGGCTCTTTCCGGTAGTGTAGGATTTTTGATATTTTGTCCCTCATAACCTGCGGTAATATCTACGTTGCCCTGCGGCCTTATCTCCACTTTACCATTGCCAAAGATGCGGTTGAACAGATTATCCGTAACGGACAATTTTGGTTTGAGCATTTTTTTATTCAGGCCGCTGAGGATACTGGAACGCTTTTTAAAATAATCAGCATCCTGCTTTGCGGCCACAATGCGCATGTATTCGTCGAAGGTTAGGTAAGTGGGCTTGCGGT
>CAXSIE010000651.1:0-2415 GCA_964237295.1 uncultured Flavihumibacter sp.
GAGCCTTGTAGAAACAAGGCTCGTAACCAAAACTAACTGCTTATGAGAAAAAAAACGTACTATTTTAATTAATGTTGAGGATGTAAACTTCGCTTAGAAAATCAAAATAATTTGTTAAGCGATGTTATTTATAAGTTAATCAAAATCATCCTGCTGAAGTCAAAACAGTAAATGGTTTCATTCAAGTGAACAAATCTTGTAGTGAAAGAATTTGCTGCTGACATCTTAGTAAGAATAAATTTACTTAATTAAATTCGAATAATCAATATAAATATTAAAAATTCATATAATTAAAGTTTAACCTGAATTACATATTTATATGAATCATAAAGTCAGAATCTCGCAAGCAGTAATATCAAAAAATTAAAACTAAAAAAAGAGCCTTGTAGAAACAAGGCTCGTAACCAAAACTAACTGCTTATGAGAAAAAAAAGTTGAATAATATTTGTTGGTGCAAATTGAAGTATAAAAATTGAATATATTGTTAAAGGCTGTTATAAATAAGTTAATCGATTTATACCTTATATCAAAAAGCACTTACATAATTATGGACTGTGTAAGTTATCTAAAGTTTAATAATACCATCAGTTACTTTACTGCCACGTGCCTGTATCATAAATTCTCTTAACTTCGCCCGCTATGACACAAGAGCAAATCAAGATTATGAAGGACAGAGTTACCGTCCTGAGGAGGTTTCTTTGACGTTGAGAACCGCCAACACAAAATAACACAAGACAAGCAGCTGACACTGGCCGCCGGTTTTTGGAATGACAACCAACGTGCCACCGTAATCCTTAAAGAAATTAAGGTGGATGAATACTGGGTGAAGCTTTATGATAAAGTAGTAATGGCAACAGAAGACTTTGCTACCTTATTTGACTTTTGGAAAGAAGGTGAAGCTACTGAAGAGGAGGTAAAAGAAGCTTATACTAAAGCCTTACACGATATAGAAGAAGCAGAATTTAAAAGTACGCTCAATCAACCGGAAGACGAAATGCCTGCTGTACTGGAAATAAACAGCGGGGCAGGGGGTACTGAAAGTCAGGACTGGGCTGAAATGCTGTTGCGGATGTACCGTATGTACGGAGAAAAACAAGGCTGGACGGTTACTGAACTGGATTTTCAGGATGGAGAAGGTGCGGGTATAAAATCTGCTACCCTCCAGTTTGATGGTTCTTTTGCTTATGGTTTTTTAAAAGCGGAAAGTGGTGTACACCGCCTGGTTAGGATCTCTCCGTTCGATAGCAATGCACGGCGGCATACATCTTTCGCTTCCGTGTTTGTATACCCGTTAGTAGATGATACTATTGATGTGGAAGTTAACCCTTCCGACCTTGAATGGGCATTTTTCAGAAGTGGTGGATCGGGCGGTCAAAACGTAAACAAAGTAGAAACAGCAGTACGTTTAAAGCATATACCGTCTGGGATAATCATTGAATGCCAGCAGGCAAGAACCCAGGGAGAAAACCGGGAGAAAGCATTGAAGATGTTGAAAAGTAAGTTATACGAAGAGGAAATCCGGAAAAGAGAAGAGTTGAAAAATGCGGCCAACAGTAATAAACAAAAAATTGAATGGGGAAGCCAGATACGCAGTTATGTTTTTCATCCTTATAAAATGATCAAAGACCATCGTACCGATTATGAAGTGGGAAATGTGCAGCCGGTAATGGATGGCGAATTGGATGGGTTTATTAAAGCGTACCTTATGATGGAAAAGGAAACCATATAAGTTTAAACTTCAATTATACAAGTTGAACAATTCTTTTTCCCGGATCGTATTAATTTTGGCCGGTTTATTTGAAGTGGGCTTTACCACCTGTTTAAAATTGTCTCAAAATTTCACTTATCTAAAATGGAGTAAAGAACTTTATTCTTTGGAGAATGTTCTTCATTTTCCGCCTGATCGGTTCAATTGTAGGATTAAAACTGGTTTCCAAAAATTAAAAGTGATTGTATGAATATAGGATATTTCGATTACCCTATGCCCGTTAATGAACCTGTATTGTCCTATGCTCCCGGCACTGCAGAAAGGGAAAGTCTTCAACATACGCTGGCCCTCCTTAAAAAGGAAACGATTGATATTCCCATGTATATTGGCGGGGAGGAAATAAGAACAGGAAAAAAAGTGGCTTTGAATCCGCCGCATGAGACCGCTCATATACTGGGCTATTTTCATGAAGGCGATGCATCCCATGTTTCGATGGCAATTGAAGCCGCTTTACATGCAAAGCCGGCATGGGCTGATATGAGCTGGGAAAATCGTGCTAATATTTTTTTAAAAGCGGCCGAACTTCTTGCTACCAAATACCGTTTCCTTATCAACGGCGCTACCATGCTGGGACAAAGCAAAAATCCATATCAGGCTGAAATAGATGCTGCCTGTGAACTGATTGATTTCTTAAGATTCAATGTACA
>CAXSIE010000652.1:0-2409 GCA_964237295.1 uncultured Flavihumibacter sp.
TTCTGGGACCAGGAAATCCAGGAAAATCTAGGGAGTTCAGGTATTGCAATATTATGCGTTTCTGCTAATTTTTTAAACTCACAGTATATTAAGGCAGATGAATTTGGAATGTTAATAAACAAATTCACTGACACGCTAATTGTGCCGGTTTATTTTAACCACTGTAATATAAAAGCATGGAATGATTTGTCTCAAAGGCAGTTCTTTAAACCGGATGGAAAAATGTATCATAATGCCACTAATGATGATTTCGCATTTTGTGATATGGTAAGGTTCCGGGAAACGGACGGCTATGCAATTGCCAATGCAGATATCGACCGGTATTTTAAAAATTTTGTCATTAAAGTTGAAGCTGCTCTTTTAGTAAAATATCCTCAAAAAATTACCCGGGATAAGCCAGCGAACATTTTTAATACAGCGCCGGATATTCCGGAATCTAAAAAAAAATCAGATGATAAGGAAAATGAAAACACCGGCAATAAAATTGTAAGCCTGGTGATAATTTTTTTTAACATTAAAATAAAAACGCCCGCTTTTTAATATGCAAAAATTCCGGAATGTTTTAATAAGCTTGTTTCTTGTATTGATGCTTGCCTTTAGTCTTTATTCGATGAGGTTGTATTCCAACCTTGAAAAAGAGAAAATAAAAGGTTTAAAACTGAAAGATAGCCTGCAGGTACAGTTAACTTCAAATCTGGCCCTTCAGGAAAGATATGATACTTTATTAAGGCATTTATCGGATTCAATACCTAAAGATATTAATAGTGTGAAGAATGTACCTTATGGAAAAGTATTCCAGGATATTAAAATCTTACAGCAAGAATCGGCTAAACTGAATAATCCTACCCAGTATACGCAGGCATTGCAATTGGAAAAGGAAGGATTTACCGCCCTTGTCAACAACCAGTTTATCATAGCAATGGTGAAATTTACCGCCGCCGAAAAATTATCTCCGTCTATCCATATGTCTTATGAAATATCCAGGCTTTTAAGAAAGAACAAGAACAAATTCGATTCTCCTGAAACACAAAAAGAAATAAAGCAGGAAATTATAAAAAGATATAGCTGGGGCGCTTCGCGCGATCTGATAGCTACATTAAAAAAGCAGGTTAATGAAGATGATGTGATAAAAATTACCGGGCTGCCTGATAATAAAAATTAATTGCCTGAGCTCCGTTAAATTACTTTCCTTTATAACCATGAAGCAAACAAACCTGATATTCCTGCTCACCTGCTGCCTGGTTATTCCTTTATTGGCACAGAAACAATCCATAGACCTGCTGGTTTACAATGCAAAGATCTATACAGTAGATAATAAGTTCTCCGTAGCTTCCGCTTTAGCGGTAAACAAAGGAAAGATCGAAGCAACAGGCGATTCAAAAGCGCTGCTTGCAAAATATAGCGCCCACAATGAAATTGATGCAAAGGGCCGGTTTGTTTACCCCGGCTTCATTGATGCGCACACTCATTTTTATCGCTACGGCCTTGGCTTGCAGACTGCCGATCTGGTGGGCACTTTGAGCTGGCAGGAAATTCTGCAAAAACTGCAAGGCTTTGCTACAGAAAACAAAGAAGGATGGCTCCTAGGCAGGGGATGGGACCAGAATGACTGGGAAGTAAAAGAATTTCCTGACAAAGAAAAACTGGATCAGTTGTTTTCAGACAGACCTGTTCTTTTAACCAGGATTGACGGTCATGCCGCTATTGCTAATCAGATAGCTTTGGATATGGCCGGCTTGCAACCGGGTTACACTTTGTCTGGGGGCCAGGTTGAAACAAAGAATGGAAAACTAACAGGTATGCTGGTAGATAATGCCATCAGGCTTGTCAGTGCTAAAATGACGGAGCCATCAACAAATAAAAAAAAAGAAGCGCTGCTGGATGCACAGCAGAACTGTTTTGCTGTCGGACTTACATCAATAGATGATTGCGGACTCGACTACCGGGAAGTACTGTTTATTGATAGCCTGCAAAAGGCAGGGCAATTGAAAATGAGGGTTTACGCTATGCTGAGCGATGCAACGGACAACTATAATTATATTTTTAAACGAGGTAAGATAAAAACGGATTACCTGGATGTGCGATCCTTTAAAGTATATGCAGATGGCGCGCTTGGCTCCAGGGGTGCGGCATTGCTGCAACCTTATTCAGATAAAGATGGATGGTCGGGATTTCTTTTAAGAACACAGGAGCATTATGATTCTGTTGCCGCTATTATTGCTCAGCATAATTTTCAGATGTGCACCCATGCGATCGGCGATTCAGGCAACAGAACAATGCTAAAGATATATGGCAAATACCTGAAAACAAAAAACGACCGGCGCTGGCGTATTGAACATGCCCAGGTTATAGATCCGAATGATTTTTATTTGTTTGGAAGGTATAAAATAATTATGCATGGCTTAAAAT
>CAXSIE010000653.1:0-2400 GCA_964237295.1 uncultured Flavihumibacter sp.
CTTTTCACCTGGTGCTAGTAATTAAAAAGAACTTCTTAACTTAATGACATTGCCCGAAGGGGTGACATAAAACCTTAGGGGCAGTTAATAATGTCACCCTTTCAGGGTTCGCGTATCATAATTAATTCGATTCCTATAATCCTGTCACCCCTGTCGGGGTTTGCCAGACTTTTAATCCGGAGGCATAGGAAGTTTAAAGCATTGTTCTAAAAAATTTATAACAGAAACCGGTGAAGCGCATAAGCTTCGCCAGGTTGATCCCGAAGGTTGATTGCCTTGATGGTTAGTTCTAAAGCTACCTAACATCATCTGTCAATCCTTACCTGCTGAACTTTCTGGTTTCTGAAAATTTTCAAAATAATTTTATCCGAAGCTTTATGACCCTGATACAATTTTAAAAGTTCCTCAATATTTTTCACTTCCTTGTTTTGATAGGACAGTATCACATCATTAGCTTTGAGAACCTTTGCATACGGACTTTCATTACCCACCTGTAAAACCAGCACCCCTGTTTCCTTATCCATACCTGTTGCAGACCTTTCGCCTGCAGTTTCCAGGTTCTTTACCTGAACGCCCAACCACTTTACAGAAAGGTCTTTGGTAACCAGAAAAGCCGTCTCAACCGCAGGCATCGGAACCTTCATTGCTATTTCGCGAAGCGCAGGAGCTATCACTCCAAAATCATCCATGGGGAAATTTTTAAAACCAATTTTTAAAACGGGTGATTCCCTGCTTACATTGAAATTTCCTGCAGCAGCATCTACAAAAAAAGCATTGCCCGACAAAGAATTCTTATCAGTACCGTTCTTTTGCGCTTGTTCGAGCGAAGCATTGTCGGCAAAGAAATTGGAATCCACTTCACGCCCCCAGTATTTTACCTGTATAGGAAAATAGTTTTTACTGACGATATTATACCGGAACACATCTCCACTATTGTTGAACCATACATGCGGATGAAATGAATTATTGACTATTATATTATTCTCAACCGTTCTGTAAAAACCCTCGCGCAGCTTTAATCCTCCGTTCAGGCAAACGTTATTATAAATATGGTAATTGGAAGATCCGTCATCAAGGTCAATGTCCCAGCCATGATCGCAGCGAAACCGGTTATTACGGATGATTATGGTCTTTATCACATCTGCAAGAATGAGTGAAGGATGATCCCTTGCTATGCGCTGCATGGTATCGTAATCAGGATGCCAGTAGCGGTCTCTTCCCCATGAATTGAAGGAACCGTGGTCGCCTGTTTCCAGCACGGTATTGAATACATCGTTGAATTCAATAATATGCCCACCCCATGTGCCTTCACTTACATTAATGCCGGAACGCGGAACATTGTAAATAGTGTTATGACTAACAGTTATATCCATACACATGGATAGCTCCACTCCTGCTACCTGTTTTTCCACCTGGCCCAGGCCATACATCAGGTTATCATAAACCAGGCAATCCGCCGGATAATTATTAGTCTTAGGACCCGCTTCCATATCCATCTGTGATATAGGAACAAACTTGTTATACTCGAAGCTGGGTGAACGTACAGCAGCAGGGTCTCCTACAAAACAAACTCCGCCGGCACCAGCATTTTCTATCCTGCATTCCGATACTTCATCCCTGCGGTTGTAATTACTGTAGAAAACGGCATTACCACCGATGGTATTAAAAAAACAGTTATGGATCACGCAATTTTCTGTTCCTTCAAATATAACAGCGCCGCCACGGTATATTGCCCAGTCGCTGCGCAGCAAAGGCTCTTTAGTCTCCATAAATGTTCTCACAACATGCTTCAGCTCAAAGCCCTCCAGGCTGATATTAGTTACAGGCTGTTGTGCATTGCCTCTAAACTCGAAAAGGCTTTTTAAACGCGGCACTTCAACAGCAGCCTTACTAATATCCATCCCCGCCGGTGGAAAACAGTAAAGCATCCTTTCTTTTTTATTGTAAAACCATTCGCCGGCAGTGTCTAACTCCTCAAAAATATTCTCTACAAACCTGTATTTATCATGCATTCCCATCTGGCGGTTGTTCTGGTAACCGCCTTCAAGTATCAAGGCCCCTTTTATATCCTTAGCGGTAATAAGATAGTGGTAACCGCCCCACTCATGTTTATGAAGGGCATGTATAAGACCTCCCGCCGGCTCTTTCCATTTATTAATGCGGTCAGTGCCAAGCGCATCTTCCGAATAGCCTCCAAAATGACTGCTGGCCGGATTATAATTAGGATACCTTGCCATCCTTTGCAGCTTGCCATTGAGGAATAACTGATCAAATATTATAGCTTTATTTATCCTGGCCCGTTTAATTCCACCCTGAAAGTTCAACCAGGTAAGTTGCAATGATGTGGCACCGCTGATGCTTACTTTTTCTCCGGGAAAGGCTTTATAAACAACTTTTTCA
>CAXSIE010000654.1:0-2123 GCA_964237295.1 uncultured Flavihumibacter sp.
CCTGTTGTAGCATCAAGCTGCATAAGCCAGCGGTCTTTATTATCCAAAGAAAAACGGAACAATTCTTCAAACTGGTCTACCAGAAGAAAAAAGTTAGTATTGTGCTTCCATAAAGGAAGCAGCATTTCCAGGATAATATCAATACCTTGTTCCCTGATCATTCTTTCCAGGGAGGTAGAATCAAGGCCATCTTTTTTCTCATTAATATGGCTAAGTATGGCTGTGCTAAGATTACACAAGGGCGTTTGGCCGGGCCTCATAGTAGCGATCATCCATTTATCTGCATCGTTTACCAGATAGCCTGCCTGAAGGCTGGGTATGAGTCCCGCTTTTATCAGGGAAGATTTGCCACTACCCGAATTGCCGATAACTGCAACAAAGTGATGTTTGTGCAACCGTTGTAACAACTCAAGCGTTTGTTCCTGCCTTCCGAAAAACAACAGGCTTTCATGACTCTCGAAAGGGCGAAGCCCAACAAAAGGATTGCCTGGTGTTTCGAGTAACATATTAAAGCTTTATATCTTTAAGGAAGTTATGGATTGCCTGTGCACTTAATTGTAACTCATCACTGTTGTTGATGATATTTACTTTCAAAAATCTTTGTTTAAGCGCTATATCGTTCTGCTCTTTATGAGGAGGAACCATAAAAATGAAAAATTCTTCAACAGGATAATTATTGGTAACAATCAATTGCAGCGCAGCACTCATCCTTTCAAGCACCCAATCCCTTGAAACATTACCGTAAAAGAAAACAAGCTTTCTCACCTGTTTGATCCTTTCACTTAAAACATTGATGTTCTTACGGGGATCGTCTTCCTGTGGATTAATAAACGGTTGTATATGGTTCTCCAGAAGGCTTTTACTTAATTCAAGTGCATATAGCTGGTCGTTATAATGGGTATCCAGCAGCACAGACATCTTTTCGGGCGCCTCCTTCTGGGTCTGCTGCATTTTAAGCTGTTCAATCATATCTATAATCTCCTGTGCAAGGGTGCTTTTTGCACCTCTTATATATTCTAGATTTTCATTGACCCTGGTACCGTTTTCAAGGTCTTGCAGAAAAAAACGGTATGGCTCTTCTTCTACTTCCTCAATATCCACTTCCGACGGGAGCCAGATCAGTTTGGATTTGGAATGTTTGAGTGCCAATTCAGCCTGTTTCTTCGGATACCAATCATTTTCTTCCTTTTCAATTTCTCTTCCGGGGTACTGATCCAGTAAATGCACGGATAAATCAGACAGTTCCAGTTTTTCCATTACAGCTTTTTCGTGTGCAGCCACTTCAAATGGAGGCGGCACATCGAATATTATATTGTATCCTTTTTTTTCCAGCTCATTGATGGTGCGTTTTCTGATACTTCGAAGGCTATCGGGAACATCCCCTAAAAAAATGGTGTATTTGTCTTCATTGCTTTTTTCTTCCTTAACCTCCTGTACCGATACCGGTACAGGTATTGGTATTTCTTCTTTGGGAAAATCATTTATTAGTTTCAGGATGGAATCTCTTAAATGCTGAAGCTGAATTTTAAATTCATGTTCATCAATATCCAGTGGATCTCCCAAATCGTCTGCCTCAACATCGGTATGGAAATGAAAACCACTAGTACCACTGAATTCTTTAGGCCATTGAGGGTGGGGAATATTATTGAGAAGAACGTTTAAAATCCTGGAACGGTCACCGATCTTCAGGCCAACCGGTTCGTGTTGGGCTTTTTTATAAAACAGGTCCAGCTCCTGTTTACAATAATCCGAACTTAAATACCCGGGTGATGTCAGGCAGATCATAATAGCAGACTGCCTGATGCCTTCTGCAATGGAATGGTCAAATAATACATTGCCATCCAACTTTTTTTTGTCCCACCAGATCTTGATCATGTCCGACCTGCCTACCCGCCTCGCCAGTAAGATGTTCAAATTAATAAAAAATTGCTCTATCCAACCAACAGCCTGACCTGAAAACTTTTCATTATCGAGATGTGCATAGCTAATAAATATATCATAAGTGTAATTTTTAATATAGGCCATTCTATCGGTTTTTAATATGCTGCCACATTATAATAAAGTATTGTTCAGTTAAGCATGAAATTTCGTATTAATGCAGTCAGCAGCCAGCGGATCAATGA
>CAXSIE010000654.1:2133-2399 GCA_964237295.1 uncultured Flavihumibacter sp.
TGTTTCTTCCTGATGGCTGACAACTGACCGCTGATAGCAAATGCGTCAATGCGTAATTAACATACAGCAGTAAGGATGTAGCACAACATATCTTATATATTTAAAGATCCCGGCAATGAATAATGCAGATCAACCCATTATTGTAACAGTAAATTAAATAAATACAGATTTGTCCGGCTCAATATTCAACCGGCTTACAATCAGATTCAAAGGGTGCAGAAGATACAATTTAGTATTCCTTTTCTATCGTTCAAAATTTTTAAGAA
>CAXSIE010000655.1:0-2376 GCA_964237295.1 uncultured Flavihumibacter sp.
CAGCGTCGCAACACTAACAGCACTAAGTCATTTAACAGTGTTAAGAAAAAAAGCAAAAAAAATGCTATGCAGAAATAGCCCTTATAATTCCATCAATAGCATCTTTTAAAACCTGCTTATTAATCTCATCAGATGCACCCTGGTTAACAAGATTAATAGAAACCAGTCCATGAATTACAGACCAGAACGTGTAGTATCTTCTGCTAACCTCATTTTCAGAAAGATTTTTTCCGTCCATTAATTTTCTGATGGCATCAGTCACCAACTTTGCGGGCGCTTCCGCTTCAGGTGATTTTTGATTTAAGCAACAGTTCATCGAAACACCGAACATTAATTGATACAGTTCCTTCTTTTTAAAGGCGAAGTTCCAGTAGGCCATCCACATTGCTTCAAGCTGTGCAGCCGGATTTTCGTGTTGGTTTCTTGCTTCTTCCATTTCCTTTGCTAGATACACAAATCCTTTCTTGTTCAATTCTGCCAATATTGCTTCTTTGTTAGAAAAATACTCATAAATAATCGGGGCGGTGTATTCTATCTCATCAGCGATCTTGCGCATGCTTAATGCCTGCCATCCCTCCTCTTTAACGATTTTATAAGCGGCTTCCAAAATGTTATTTTTGGTTTCCTCCTTTAATCGTTGTATTCTTTCTTTACTTGCCATTACTTTTATTCTTTACACACTTAAATCATTTAACGCTGTTAAGCAAAGATAATATGGTTTTCATTTAATAACCAAATTTATTTAAAACTAAACTGTTTTTGATATTTAAGTATTCTAACCAATTCCCTTTCCCATAGTAGATAGAAGTTATTTGAAGTATTAAATCAGTTTGAAAAGGAACCATTAATCATTGCAATGTTAGCAAGAGAGATTTTGAATTTCTGGATCAAGTTTAGTGAACTTGCTGGTGGGGTATTAATACTCCCTGATATATTGATTAATCAGCGGCTTTTTTGCTGCAACAGCGGAGATTTTTTTGCCAGCCACCCACCGTTCCGGAGGAACTAAAAACTGTGGGTTGGAACAAAGCGCATACGGAGAGAATTATTTAAAGAAAAATAATGCAATCGGTTGCATATTAAATTTTTTTCTTACTTTAGCGGTTCAATTTGTGTGATGTTTTTTAGTAGAAGGATTGTTTGTATATGGAAAAGAAACTTGTTTGTTCAGCGATTTATTATTTTAAAAAGGGATCTATGCTTCCCTTCATTTTGTAAGCCCCCTTTGATTCTCCGGCAGTGATACTTATTTATTATGGTTTGATTGCCTGTATTGATTCCTGGTGTTTCCCATTATTTTACACAGGCTGTTTTAGAAAGAAGATTCTCTTTTCCAGTTGTTTTTTTATTTCCCAAACAGAAATCCCTTGCTCGAAAATAATATTAAGAGCATATACCCGCGTTTATGTTTCTCAATAAAAATTACGCTGTACTTAAAACTGTAAATATGAATACAAGTTGACTGCCCTTTCTACCGTATCAAATGATCCTTTTCCGAGCAAATAAATATTAAAATATGTAAGCAAAGAAAAGATAAACATACGAGAAGAGATAAAACAGGGGCTGGATAATGGTAGAGATATTGGAAGATACCTCGATTTAGATGCCCACAGATGTTTACCGCTTGCCTGAAATACAGGCATTATAGAAGTTTTGAGAAGGTACCAGAATCACCAATTATCAATGATTTTCAAACTTAACATTCAAATGATCAAAAATGCTACTTTAGGGGAAGGCAGGCGCCGACCCCTCATTCCGGTAATACGTATAAAGGGGATAAAATTAATCCTTGCAATATGCGTTACTGCTTTCATGCATGTGAGTGCTGCTGCTGTTCACTTGCCAGTAATTTCTCCAGCCCAAGTCAAAGTTCCTGCTATCACTTCATCCCCTATTCTTGCCGATATTACCGTATCGGGAGTAGTGAAAGACAGCAAAGGGCAGCTACTTCGGGGTATTAATGTAACTGTAAAAGGAACAAGTGTCGGCACCGTTACAGACAACAGTGGTAAATATACAGTACGGCTGTCCAATGCAGGCCAGACCTTGGTATTCAGTTCCGTTGGATATGCTGCGCAGGAAGTGCGCGCCGGCAACCGAACGGTAATCAATATTGTTTTACAGGAGTCGTCCTCTGTGCTCAATGATGTTGTAGTGATCGGTTATGGTTCTCAGAGAAGGCAGGATGTAAACGGAGCGGTTTCTTCCATTAAGGCGGCGGATATTGCCAACATTCCTCAGGTGAGTATCGATCAGATGCTTCAGGGAAAGGCTGCGGGCTTGACTATTACGCAGAATTCCGGTGGCCCCGGAAGTGCAACCTCTGTACATATCCGTGGTATTACCACACTGAGCTTATCCAACGAACCATTGTAT
>CAXSIE010000656.1:0-415 GCA_964237295.1 uncultured Flavihumibacter sp.
GGGATAGATGGTCACTCCACTTGTTTTGGTATATCCATCCAGCACAAGAAAAGCATCCTGCTTGCCCGGAAATGAAAAGCGCATGTGCCCGCTTCGCTCGGCAGGCGCTATCTCGGTAGTAATGCCATTGTCGAATGTTACTTTGTAAAAATTCGGCTTGGCCATTTCTTTAGCATGACTGAAAGCAGCGGCACGTTTGTCTTCGTTTACCTCCAGCTTACCGGTTACGGGCATGAGCGAAAAAACGGCATAGTCGCCCATCCAGGGACTGCATTGGTGAACCTGCTGAAAGCCCCTGATGGTTTTCGCATTCCAGGTATATTTCCATCCGTCTCCATTTTTACCCGTTTGCGGAGACCATGAATGAACCGGAAAAGGAACCGCTATGGTTGGATAAGTATTGCCATAGGAAAGT
>CAXSIE010000656.1:425-2376 GCA_964237295.1 uncultured Flavihumibacter sp.
CCCCTGAAGCGTATTTACATATTGAAGCGGTTTTTTTGTTTGTCCGTTTGCCATGATGCCAAACACCATAAGCGAAACCAGAAGCCCTGTTTTACTTTGAATCATTATTGATGATATTATCCGGTTTACAAGTTCCGCATGTTATTTTAAAATAAATATCAGTAAGCTGTAAAATTTTTTAACCTTAAGGTACGCAGGCCGAACCTGGGTAGGGCAACACTTATCTCAGAACCTGCTGACTTCATTTCCAGTTTCAATTTTTCTTTGAATGCACCATTCAATTCTATCAATTCAGCGGTATCCGCCTTTCCGCCAACTGTGATTTTTTTACTTATGCCGTTCCCTTCCGCGTTAAACAACCTTACAAGCAGGTCCTTGCCATCCATTAACAGGGTAGTTACCTGCAGCCCTGTACCTGTTACATCAATCAACGACTTGCCAACTTGTTTTGCCGGCGTAAATGAAGGCACAAGCGGTTCATTCCAATTTACTATTTCATCGGGGATATGTGCTTTGTCCCATTTTCCTGCATGAGGCACAAAGGCATAATCAATTTCCGTCGGCCCCGTGATCGTATGGTTTCTTCCCCATAAGCCCGCGCCCGAATATTGAATGTTCAAACCCAAAGGGAAATTTTCACCATGCGTATAAGTGGTCGTATGGTCCGTAAACAACGCTAACCCGCAATTGCCCGCAGGATCGTACACATCCACCCAGCTTACCATGATGTTATTTTTTATGCTGTCCCATGTGCTGAAAAAAGTATTATCAAGTTTGCTTTCAGCTACATCAAAAGGAGCGTCTTTGAAAATTTTTTGAGCAGGTAACGCAACAGGAAATAACGCCAGTAGTTTCATGCTATCGTTATAGAAAGGCTTTTTATAATCTTTGGCATCAAGGCCGCCATGCTGCTTATAATCGTCACCGATGCCAATGTTATTTTTCCAATCTATTTTCAACCGGCATTCAATTCTCTTCTCTCCTTGTTTTAACGTAAGGATTTGTGTAAACGGATTGGACCGCAACATTCCCTTTATTTCCACTTTTACAATTGCCGGGCCTTTTTCCATAATATTTATACTTACGGGATTTTCAATGGTGGAATGAAAACCGCCGTCGTTATAAAAAAATCCGCTAAGCTCGTTGAATCTTCTATCATTATTTGCATCAACAAATTCTTTTTTATTCATTGTTTTCACAACAAGGCTTTTTATCGTGCCGCCTTTTAATTTGTCTATAACAATATGGTATACATCCGTTTCTATCGTAACGTCACCATTTGCCAGGATGGCAGTAGTAGCTCCCTTCACCGGCGTTCGCTGCTTTTTACCAACCAGGGTGTACCTGTTATAACCCATGCCCGGAACAGTTGCCTTAAAGTAAATTTCACCTCCTGACGTTGCCACCTGCGAGGGTACTTCTTTATTACTGCCGTCCATTATCGCCATATCTTTTACATTTTGCGGAGGCAAGGCGATACGCACCCATTCATTTCTTTTACTTCCGGTGGTATTATACACGTTTATTGTTTTGTTAGAATTATTGTTTGATGCATTTGATGTATCGTAACTGTTGAAAATGATACTATCAGCTATTCGATTTGTTGTAGCGGTCCAGGTGTTTACCTTATCCGCCCAGGTATCGCCGGGTTTGCCGTTATACGGTACTATCCAGCAATCATGGTGCTGCGAAAGCATGAGCGTCCGCCATGCTTCGTCTATGGCAGCTTGTGGCCAGGGAACATTGTTATAGACGTTCTTCAGGGCGGCGATTTTTTCTGCCATCACTATTTTGTTTTCGGCTATGCGTACCTGTTGCGCTATCTTTTGCAATACCTGTGATCCCCAGACAAGACTGACCCGCACGTCTTCCTGCGAAAAGTTCCAATCCTGCTTTGGAATTCTAATAGAAACGTTCGCATACTAATCTATCCGTGTTTTGTCTTCCGTGG
>CAXSIE010000657.1:0-2099 GCA_964237295.1 uncultured Flavihumibacter sp.
ATTTCCCCATGTCCTGCATGAATTCCATAAGCGGGAATGCAGTCCGTGAAATTTGTAATGACGGTGATAATAATTTATGGATCGGCACAGAAGATGCAGGCCTCAACAAGTTAGATCCTGTTACCGGTTATTTCATAAATTTCACTCCTGAGAACAACAAAAAAAGTGTTTCATATTCAAACATTCATGGATTGCTGGTTTATAAAGATGAAGTTTGGGCAGGAACATACCTTCACGGACTGGATGTGCTGAGTGTAAAGACGGGCAGAAGGCTGCGCAGTTATACCACAGAAACATCCTCCATCGGAAGCAATTTTATTTACAGCATTTTTAAAACAGGTTCCGATCAGATAATTGCGGCTACGGATAAGGGTCTCTTTCAATATATGCCTGATAAAAATGATTTTAAGTTGTTGAAACTGGGACCCAGCGTGTTTTACAGAACGTTGTGCGAAGACAGGAACGGAACGCTGTGGGCAGGAAGCTATGGAGATGGGGTTTTTTACTACAATAGTAAAACAGGCAGTCATGGCCAGTATATTTCTGAACCTGGCAACCCATCCAGTCTGGCGAGTAATCTGGTTAACAGGATTTTTGAAGATAGCGGCGGAAACATTTGGTTTGCCACCGAAGGCGGATTGTGCAAATATCAGGGAATCAGTCACTCATTTAAAAGGTTTACAAAAAATAACGGGTTTCCATCCGATGTTATTTATGCAGTGTTAGAGGATGCCAAAAAAAATTTATGGGTAAGCACTTCTAAAGGACTTGTCTGCTTTTCAACGGCAACGCAGGCAATAAAAATATATACCAAATCTCATGGATTGTTGACGGATCAATTCAATTACAGTTCCGGTTATAAAGCAAAGAACGGACAGATGTATTTCGGCAGTGTAAAGGGGTTAATCACTTTTCATCCCGACTCTATCGTAAGCGATGCCTTTTCTCCACCCGTTTTCATAACAGGTTTTCAGGTGTATAATAAAGAACTGCAAATAGGCGGAAAAGAAGCCACCTTACAAACTTCCATCATCAACACAAAACAGGTAACGCTCTCTTATAACCAGTCATCGTTCAGCATCGACTTTGCGGCGTTAAGCTATACCGCTCCCAATATGAATAAATATGCCTACATAATGGAGGGATTGGAAAAAGACTGGACGTATCTTGAAACGCACCGTAAAGTATATTTTACGGAACTCAACCCCGGTAGTTATACTTTCAAGATTAAAGCGGAAAAGGATGGTGCAAACGGCTATGGACAACCGGCAATTCTTCAAATAACAATATTGCCGCCGGTATGGAAAACATGGTGGGCATATACGCTTTATTCAATAACAATAGTACTGACAGCGTACGCTATACTGCGGCTCATTATCAACAGGGCAAAAGAAAAAACAAACCGAAAGCTCGAAAAGATGGAGTATGATAAGGAAAGAGAAAATTACAAGGATAAAATGGACTTTTTTACCAACGTGGCCCATGAGATAAAAACCCCGCTCACCCTTATAAAAGGACCTATGGAAAATATCATGGATCTAGCGGATGAGGCCCCCTTTATCAGGAACAGCCTTGAAATTATGAATAAAAATACCGACAGGCTGCTATACCTCAGCAACCAGTTACTGGATTTTCGCAAAATTGAAATGAACGGGTTCCGGCTCAACTATTCGAAAGAAAATATATCAAGGCTTCTTAAAGAACAATATCAAAACTATAAAGTTGTAGCTGAACAAAAAAAGATACATGTTGCATTGGATATTCCTGAAAACTTTTACGCTTTCATCGACATGGAAGCTTTTAACAAAATCCTCAGTAATCTCTGGGACAATGCCATCAAGTATGCGCACTCAAAAGTTGCCGTAAGCCTCACCACCTCTTTCAACAAAAAGGATATGTATTGCCTGTCTTTTAAAAATGACGGCTATATAATACCTTCTGAACTGAGGGACAAAATATTTGACAGCTTTTACAGGGTCAAGGAAACAAACAAACTACCCGGCACGGGAATAGGTTTAACTTTATCCCGGTCGCTTACCGAAATGCACGGCGGTACATTAAAGCTTAATATTGAAGAAAAAGAAATGAATGACTTCGTA
>CAXSIE010000657.1:2109-2364 GCA_964237295.1 uncultured Flavihumibacter sp.
CAACCTGAAAACCTGATTCTTCACTAATACTGCAATGAAGCCGATAATACTTTTAGTAGATGACAATGAAGAAATACTTGACTTTATTACGAGTAACCTGGTTGATAACTATGAGATCATAAAGGCTTTTGACGGACAGCAGGCGCTCACCATCTTAATGGAAAATAATGTTCAATTGATCGTAAGCGACGTGATGATGCCCGTGATGGATGGGTTTGAACTATGCGAAAAAATTAAATCGGATGTAGCGTTAAG
>CAXSIE010000658.1:0-2343 GCA_964237295.1 uncultured Flavihumibacter sp.
TTTTTTCGTTACTGATGCTTGTGCTTGGTACATCGCCCATGATTGCCCCAACTATCGGTGGATATGTTACGGCAGCTTTTGGCTGGCAATCTGTTTTTGCGATTCTGGCCACACTTGCCGTATTGATTATCATAGCTGTATTCTTTTTACTGCCCAATAGTTATAAGCCGGATATCAATATGTCGCTTAAGCCAAAGCCCATCATCAATAATTTTTTGCTGGTGATTAAAGAACCACAGTTTTATACTTATGCTTTAACGGGAGCGGTGGCGTTTTCAGGACTGTTTGCGTATGTTTCGGGTTCACCGCTGGTATTTATGGAGATTTTTAAAGTAAGCGGGAAAGTTTACGGATGGATATTCGCTTTTTTATCCGTTGGGTTAATAGGTTCGGGACAGATAAACAGCATTTTGCTGCGTAAATACAAGAGTGAGCAAATTGTATTTGCTGCGCTGGTATTCCAGGTGTTTACAGGCATTTTTTTTCTTGTTGCAACTGCTCTCGGCTTATTAGGACTTTTCAGCACTATCGCTACCATCTTTCTGTATTTATGTTGCCTGGGATTAATCAATCCCAATACTGCAGCTTTATCTATGGCGCCTTTTAGTAAAAATGCCGGAAGCGCTTCGGCTTTAATGGGAGCCATGCAAATGGGATTAGGTTCACTGGCTTCAGTGGCAGTGAGCCTTTTTAATTCAAATACTCCAGTACCTATGGCGGCAATAATGGGATGTACCTCAATTACAGGATTGCTGGTTTTACTTGCCGGCAGAAAAAATATTAAAAGCCAAATGATGGTTGATTTAAAAGCAACAGCCGGTGCCGGTATTCACTAAGTTGTCAGCAAGAAATTGCCACACTGATAATGCGGTATCAATCTTTGCTTAAATTTATGATTATAGTTAAATCCGGCTTCCAGCCGAAGGCTAAAAGCTAAAAGCCAAAGCTTAATGCTACCTTACATCTTACATTATACGCTATGAAATTAAAGTTTAGTTCGATTGCAGCCTATTCATTCGTTATTTGCATAGCGATTGGTTTGTATTCCTGTTATTACAAGGCACAGGGCGCTAGTTATAATAAGAAGGAATCTTTAAATGATACCATTGGTAATATGCGGCTTCAACTGGTAACCGATCAAATTAAAGAGCCCGTTGATTTGCAAACATGCAATGCGCATCCAAACCGTTTTTATGTATCAGATCTGAAAGGGAAGGTCTTTATTTTAGACCATGGAAAACTATTGACGCATCCCTTTCTGGATGTAAGCAGCATCATTGCTGCAAAGGAAAAGACCGCTCCAAAAAAAACTAACGAAAATATTTTATTCGGAATGGCTTTTCATCCGGACTTTTCAAAAAATCATAAATTTTATGTCTGCTATAAAGCGCCTAATGATTCGCTGGGTTTAAACAGGATGGTGGTATCAGAGTTTCTTACCGGTGCCGGCAATCAAAATACAACAGACCCCTCATCCGAAAGAATTGTTCTGGAGATACACGACAAGGTGTTGAATGACGGAACCATTGCATTTGGATTGGATGGATTCCTGTATTTGAATTTTGCGGATATGGATACTTTAGGAGGAAAGTTGAGAGCCCAGGATCTTACTTCCTTACTGGGTAAAGTACTGCGCATAGACATTAACAAAATACCTTATGGCATTCCTTCCACCAATCCCTATGCTACCAGTAAAAATGACCGTCCTGAGATCTGGGCTGCCGGTTTCCGTAAATTATGGAGGTTTTCTTTTGATCCTAAATCTCAAATGATGGTGGGAGCGGATGTTGGTGATAAAAAACTGGAAGAAGTTGATATTATCAGGAAAGGCGGAAATTACGGGTGGCCATTTGCTGAAGGTGACAGTGTGCACCCTGGAAATTACAGAATTCTTGCTGCTAACTTCGTTCCGCCAATAAACACTTATCCCAGAACAGTGGGTATTTGCACGATCGGAGGATATATTTACGAAGGAAATGATTTGCCTGTGCTTCGAGATAAATATGTTTTTGGTGATATGAATGGCAGCTTGTATGCATTGAGTGCTGCAGCTAACGGAAAATGGAACCGTCAGGTGATTAAGCTTAAAAACAGGCCGGCAGACCCATTAATCATATACAGTTTTGGACGTGATGAAAAAGGGGAAATTTATGTGATAGGCCGGCTAAGTGGTAAAACGGGGATGAAAGGAGGAATTTATAAATTGGTGAAGGCCTAAGTTGCTTTTTGAACCACAGAGTGGAAGCCGGAGTTAAGAAAGAGGTTACACAGAGGAAGTTCTCTGTGTAACCTCTTTCTTAACTCCGGCTTCCACTCTGTGGTTCAAAAAATACGCTTAAAAAC
>CAXSIE010000659.1:0-2338 GCA_964237295.1 uncultured Flavihumibacter sp.
GTCCAAAGCCGCTGGGTTAAATCCTTCCATTGGCGATGCATCCACTCCTTCAAGTGCAGCAGTAAGTACTGCTATACCCAGTGCAATGGCTGATTGTTTTGCTGCATGGTGAAAATGCGCTTCTTCACTTATTTCAGAAAAATATTTTTTGGCAGATCTTTTTTGCCCTTCTGTATCAGCAGCAGGCAGGTTTCGTTGTTGCGATAAATGGTCAAACGCTTTGTCAATTCTTTCGTCGGTATACCTATCCCAGGCTGCAGGTGAGAAGATTGCACAATCTGTTTTTGGTTGAATGCAATGGGCAAAATTTTACTTTTTATTTGTTTGTTGCTTATTATAAAAACTTCGTAAGGCTGCATGCCAAGTCCGGAAGGCGAAAGATGAATACTTTCAATAATTTTATTTAACGTGCTTTCCGGAACAGTTTTGTTTACCATTCTTTTGCTTGCGTAGCGCCAACGCATGGCTTCGTTTGCTGTCATTTTTTTTAATTATTTGTAATAGAAAACTTTCCGATTATTCAATGATGCAAAGATGCAGGCATGAAACGCCCCTCTCCAATGACATTTGAAGGAAAAAACTCTTGACAATTGTCAAGGGCAATCAATAAGGTCAACTATTTTTTTGTGGATTGGCTTCTTACCCTGCTTAAAGTTTCAGCAGATACGCCGAGGTAGGATGCAACCATGTGCTGTGGTACCCGATTGCTGATGGAAGGATATTTCAAAATAAAGTTATTGTATTTTTCTTCTGCAGAAAGAGATATACTTACATGAATCCGCTCTTGTAAAACCACAATATTTTTCTTTAGTGTTTCATTTACAAAATCATTGAAAGCGGGAATGGTCTTGCGGATCATCTCAAAGTCTTCTTTCTTCAGCAATAATATTTCACTATCCTCAATGGCATCAATATTATATTTTGAAGGCAACCCGGAATCCATACTTTCCCTATCACTTGTCCAATAATTTTCTGGGGCAAACTGCATAATGTGTTCCTGTCCTTTTTCATCCATATAGTAATAGCGCAGAAACCCTCTGCACACAAAAGCATTGAAGCGGCATACATCGCCAGCCTGTAAAAGATACTGTCGTTTCCTAAGCTTTTTAAAAAAGGAAACGGATTCAATCAACTCATAGTGTTGATCGGTTAAATCGATTTTATCTTCTAGATATTTTCGAAAAGTATCAAACATTAATTTTATAATTGATTGCAAAATTAAACTTATTGGTTTCAGGCGATCTTTCACTACACCTTATGCTTGTACGGTCACCTATCAGCTTTATTTGCCTATACGATAAATAAACACATCAATGCCTGACCACTTAGTTTGCTTTTCTCTCTTAAGTCCGTTCTTGTCTGCTACAGTTTGAGATTTAATATTTTGTATGTCTATGATTGAAATCACAGAATCAGTCAGGTCATTGTGGAAAGCATATTCTATAAAAAGTTTTGAAGCTTCGGGGGCATAACCTTGTCCCCAAAGTTTTTTAAATATGTGGTAGCCTACTTCAACTTCAATTTGTCCATCAACTTCTTGTTTTATAAGTCCGCACTGTCCAACGAATTCATTGGTTTTTTTGTCTATGAGGGCCTGAAGTCCGAAATTATTTTCTTTATATCGGGTCAACTGTCTTTGAATCCAATATGTTGCTCTCTCCAGGTTTGAAGACAAACCAAATGTTGGCAAGAATTCCACCGCTTCTTTATCATTTAAAAAGTCGGCCCATGTTACAATGTCTTCTGTGGTCAGAAATCTTGTTAGTAACCGTTTTGATTCTAAATTGTCTTGATAGGAAGAAGCTGCCATAAATTTTCGCCTTATGTAAAAGCATTTAAGAAGTTGGAGCAATTTATATTCGTCCGTTCATTAATAATGTTGATGATTTATCTGTTGCTCAAATATAAGGAACCTTGAAAACTTCCCTCTATTTAATACTATGCCTGCATCACTTAGTGATTTACTAATATTGTGAATACTTTTTTGAATATCTTCTTTTGTGTCAATTAAGATTTCTTTTGTTTCTTCCCTCTCTTCTGCATTTTTAATTTTGTTTTGCACTTGGGATAAATATTTTCTAAAATTATTCAATTCATCTTTTCTACTTATTTTAAATTCAACTATTGCTTTCAGCCGCAAGCTTTAAGCTATCAGGAAGAAAATTATCACACATTATCCTGCTTACAAAAATTAACAAGTGTTTTCATTCAAGAAAGGATTAAGTTAAGATTCTTTCCGTTTCTTTATGTTATAACGAGAAACGGCTGGCTCATGGTTTAAGGACTGAAATAAAATGCGCTTTGTAAATACCTAAAGAATACATAATTTCAAAAGTTC
>CAXSIE010000660.1:0-225 GCA_964237295.1 uncultured Flavihumibacter sp.
ACCCGCAGCAGTTTATGAATATAATGAAAGCGAAACCGGAAGATTTTAAAAAAGGTACGGTTCTGGCCCATAATTCTTCACTACCCCCCCAATCGTCAACGATGGTTGTAATGATCGCTAATTTTTGTTTACTTTCTGACAAGTTGAATTATTAAAACAAATTGTTGGTTAACGGTAGAATTAAAATATTCTTGCTTTAAAACAGCAAGTGATGTACTTATTGCT
>CAXSIE010000660.1:235-2329 GCA_964237295.1 uncultured Flavihumibacter sp.
ACAACATCTCTTCTTTTTTTAATTCTTGGAATGAGTATTTAATATCACCATAACAGCCATATTTGAATCAGGTTAAAGTTAATCATAACCACCGTTGGCTTACTATAATTTATCTGGTTGCTAAGGGTTTATTATTACCAGATTGATGCGTAAACCATTTATAGATCAAAGTAAATCTGATGCAAGCGTATTTCTTAAAAATTATCATACATAAAAGTCGGTTGGTCAGGAAAATCAAGACCCACTTTTTTAAATAACAGCCGTAACAGGCACACGGATATTTTTTCTCCATCTCAGAAAGTTTCCGAGTTTGATAAAAGGTACTTCTATAAACCGGTACATCAGATAGGAGATGCTAAAAACTATGGTAAAAGCAGGAATCGTTTTGATAAACGCAAGATATGGATGAACACTTAGCACATTGAACCAATTGAGTATATAACTTAAATAAGGTTGATGGATAAGATAGATGCTATAGCTGCTAACACCTATGGCAGTAAAAGTTTTGAAGACAATTGAGTTTGTATTGATACGGGGATTGTATAAAAACCATTCAAAAAATACCAGCCAGGAAAATGTTGCAACCAAACTGCATAACAACGAACCGAACACATGAAATTTAATTAGAATAGTTGCCATAAAACCAAGTACTATAATTGCTCCCGCTCGTTTCGGAAAAATCCTTTCTCCGTTTAAATATTTTTCTGCAAGGAAAGCGCCCGAACACCACATAAACCAAAAATTGAGTACAAAGTTAACCCGTGGTAATCTTGCTTCTTTGGTAACAATAAATGAACCGATGGCATATGACACAGGCGCAATCATAAAAGTAAGGAACAAGGCCTTTTTTATTCCCAGCTTTTTTCTTACAATTAAGAATAAAGGGTAAAGCAGGTATAGTTGCATTTCAAGCGCCAGGGTCCAAAAAGAACTATTAACAGAGTGGAAGTAGGCATTTGATAAGTTATGCACTAAAAACAGATGAGTTAATAAATCCATCAGACCCACTTTGGAAAACAAATAATAATTCATTCCCTTACCAAGGAAACAGTATACTAAAAGCGCCAATAGATATGCAGGATATATACGCCAAAACCTTTTGTTGAAGAAAGTGAAAACTTTTAATTTTTCGTTGCCGGACAAAAAGCCATAATGAATTACAAAGCCGCTGATCAGCAGGAACAGCTGTACGCCCGTCCAACCGTATGCCGTTGGAAGCGCATTCAATACAGCGCTTTTAAAACCCTGGACGTTCAAGAGGTGATTCTTGTCATAATCGGTCACCACATAACCGGGGAACAGGCACAATTGTGAATGAAATAAAAAAACGCTTAAGATGGCGAAAGCTCTTAAAACATCTATTTTATTGATATGATTGTTTTCTTTGATAACTATTTATTATTACCTGGATTTCACCTTGGTTATGTACATGTAGAAAGTGGTAGTCAAATGTATGTTATCGTATTGTCAACCGTAAATATGCAACATGCTAAGTGAAAGCATTTATCAATATGTTTCGTTAATACTTAGAGTACCTTGGCCTTACAAGTTTGCCTGCCTTTACTGGACGCTTTTTCAAAACTATTTTTTAATACCACCCGTTCCTTCGCTTATCCCAACCGGTTACCCCGATCTTAAAAGTGAGCGGGTTTGTAAATTTATTGGCTGCTGATGTTACTATATATACGCCCAGTTTGAATTTGGATGCTGCGTTAAATGGCCATTTTAAAACCCTTTCAATACCTGCAAAGGCTTCTATATACTTAAGGTCGCGTTCAGGCGCATATAAAAAACCCGCACCTGCTATTTCTCTTAATTGCAGCTTTTTCAGGAGCGGAATTTTATTGATAAGATAACCGTTGAATTCATGCACCAAATGGCCCTGGTAAAAACGGTGGAATACAGAAAAGGTAGAATCAAGCGCCTGGAAAGATACATCCGGATTGCTGAAAAAGATAGGGTCACCACGCCGCATAAACTGGTAATCCACCAATCTTAAATCTTTGCGACTTAAAAAGGTTCCGCTGTTAATATTATAATGCATCAGGCCCAACAGACCAAAGCTGATTTCCTGACGCATGCCTGCATCCCAAT
>CAXSIE010000661.1:0-2326 GCA_964237295.1 uncultured Flavihumibacter sp.
AGTAAATAAATCAGATCTTACTTATGCCATGCAGCAATATCAGAAAGCTGGGTTAGGAGGGATGGAATTAACACCTATCTACGGTGTTAAAGGGGAAGAAAGCAAATTTATCAGGTACCTGTCACCGCAATGGATGGAAATGCTGCAATTTACCTTAGAGGAAGCAAAACGGTTACACCTTGGTATTGACCTCGCCACAGGCACTGGTTGGCCGTTTGGTGGGCCCTGGGTAACACCTGAAGACGCCTCTAAAGACGTTAATCTTAAAACATTCACTGTTAAAGGCGGTGACCGTCTGCAGGAAAGGATTTCATACCTGCAAAAGCCGCTGGTGAGAACCGTTGGCGGGCAGCCGGTTGATATAAAAACCTTATCTTATCCTGTTGCTTCCAACAAAAATTTGCAGGCTTATGCATTCGACCAGATAAAATATGAAATGAACCTGCCGCTTCTGTTGCTGATGGCCTATTCGGATACAGGAGAGAAAATTAACCTCACTTCCAAAACGAATAATGAGGGTGTGCTGGATTGGACAGCTCCGCCCGGTAACTGGACCTTGTACGCTTTGTTTATGGGCTGGCATGGAAAAATGGTTGAGCGTGCAGCTCCTGGTGGGGAAGGAGAAGCCATAGACCATTTCTCCGTAAAAGCACTGAACAATTACCTGCATCATTTTGATGAAGCGTTTAAGGGTTATGATGTAAGCAGCATTCGTTCCTTTTTTAATGATTCTTATGAAGTGGATGATGCCAGGGGGCAGGCCAACTGGACGCCTGATTTTTTTAATGAGTTTAAGAGCAGGCGGGGATACGACCTTAGGGAACACCTGGATGTTTTATTTAAAATTGATACTGCGGAAATTAACAGTCGTGTGTTATACGATTACAGGCAGACCATTTCCGAATTATTATTAGAAAAATTTACCAGGCCCTGGCATGAATGGGCAAAAGCAAAAGGAGCGATGATCCGTAACCAGTCGCACGGTTCGCCGGCGAACATCCTTGACCTCTATTCGGCCATAGATATTCCTGAAACAGAAGGTGCCGATATACTGCGCTTTAAATTCGCCACTTCGGCCGCTCATGTTATGGGTAAGCCCCTGGCATCAGCTGAATCCGCCACCTGGCTCAATGAACACTTTTTATCTTCCCTGGGCGATGTAAAGCGTTCGCTCGATAAATATTTTGTTGGCGGGGTGAACCATATATTTTATCATGGCACCAACTTTTCACCGCAGCATGCGGAATGGCCCGGATGGTTATTTTATGCTGCCGTTCATTTTACACCTGCCAATTCTTTCTGGAAAGACTTTGCTGCCGTGAACAATTATGTGGCGCATGTTCAATCTTTTTTGCAAAAAGGAAAGCCTGATAATGATGTGTTGCTATTCTTTCCCGTTACTGATCGTTTTTCTGAACCATTGGCGCCTGTCCGTTCCCGTGGGAATATAAATACTTATACGGAAGGCCAGACCACACCAGACGCTGAAGCCTTAAAAAATAAGCCGGCCAAAACAGTTATAAAAACGAAAGATTCCATAGACGCACTTTCTATGAACCTGTTGCAACATTTTGACGGAATGGAAGGTTATGAAAATACTGTTTTTAAATCAAGCGCCGAGTACCTGCTCAGGGAAGGTTACGCTTTCGATTTAATTTCAGACAAACAACTGCAACAGGTCCAGGCATTAAATAACAAGCTCCTTACCGGTGGTGTGAGTTATCAAACCATCGTTCTCTCCGGCTGTAAATACATTACGGTAGAAACAATGACTAAGTTGTTGAAGCTGGCCCGTGAAGGAGCAACGGTTATCTTTTATAAAAACCTGCCGGCAAAAGTTGCGGGGTATGGACAACTGGAAAAAAGAAAGGAAGCGCTTCAGAAATTAATATCGCAAATTCATTTTAGCAATGCTAATAACGCCGCTGTTGCAGAAGCTGTAATCGGCAAAGGCATTTTTTTAAAAGGAGATGATTTAGCCGCTCTTTTAGTGTTTGCTAAGATACGCCGGGAGAATTTGGTAAAACAGGATCTGTTATTTGTGCGGCGTCTTTTTGATAATGGAAATGTTTATTTCATTTCAAATAACAGTCAACACAAAATAGAAGACTGGATACCATTATCGGTTAAGGCAGCAGGCGTGGCGCTTTACGATCCTATGATGGAAAGAAGCGGCCTTGCGAAAATCAGGAAAGCACCTGATGGAGGTGTTGAAGTATTGCTTAGTTTGAATGAAGGTGAAAGTTGTATTGTACAAACATCGTTGGCGGCTATCAAAGCCAATCCATTTCCTTACATTCAAACCAATGGCCAACCACGGGAAATA
>CAXSIE010000662.1:0-209 GCA_964237295.1 uncultured Flavihumibacter sp.
CCACATACCCATATCCCCATCAAACAAAATATCGCCCTGAGGTCCTGCTTCTTCATCTATTTGACTAACCGCTTCGGTTAATTCTTTAAAAAGAGCGTCATACACATCTGATTGCTTATCATAAGGATTGATACCGAAATCTCCTTTCAGAGCAGCTGTATATGGTATGTCACCATAGCTATCTGTAAGAAACCAGAAAATATATGCTT
>CAXSIE010000662.1:219-2325 GCA_964237295.1 uncultured Flavihumibacter sp.
GCTTTTAAAATTCTTGCTACCGCAATTTCATTAGCAACTCCACCAAATGATGCTGCCTGAGATTCTGTTGCCGGGTTAGTTGCAAAGTTGATTATATTTTGAAGATCTTCAAGATCGCCTGCATAAATCCCATCCCAGTCTTGTTGCAATCTTGCGTATCTTGAAGCTTCTGTATATTGTGTTTCAGAAAAATACTGGCAATATAAACCTGCATTAAGTGTATTATTTTCCGCTGCGCCTCCATCATTCCAAACGTAGTTAGTGCCGACTCTTGTTAATACCTGTGTTAATAAACCTGGAGGCACAGGCTGATTTGCACCACCCGGATTCTGATTAATGTTTCCAAATTCATCTATTTTACTGCAGGAATTCAGTAATGCAATAGTTGAAATTATCATTAAACTGTTTATACTTAAGAATATTTTTTTCATAATAATTAATTTATTTAGAAGGTAAATCTTACATTAAATCCTAAGGAACGAACTGGTGGTAACTGACCATTTTCACCGTAAACATTAGAAATTTCAGAAGGGTCAAAGTTTTTCGTTTTCCTGTACAGTAACCATGGATTACGCGCAACAAGGGAAACGTTCATTCCTTTTATCCAGTTTTTTGTAAATGACCATCTTGTAACCGGAGCATTATAACCCAAGCTTATTTCACGGATTTTTATGTAGCTTAAATCATGCACAAAAGGCGAGGCTACTTTATCAGAATAAAACTGGTGAAAATAACTAAAGCCATCCACGTAAGTATCAATCTGTTTTCCATCAACTGAGCTTATGCCTACCACATGTACACCACCACCTTCAGATACAGGGTCTCTTACGTTTTTACCACGGTCATTTGTTGCTGCTGTATAATCAAGCAATCCTGAATATGCTCCCCAGCTTTCTGAAAGCGAAAAGAATTTTCCTCCAAACTGGTAATCAAAACTCAGGTTTAACGTAAAGTCTTTATAAGTCATCAAGCTCTGCAAACCGCCCGTTACTTTGGGTACAACTGAACCCCAATCGTAGGTAGGATCTCCCGTAACATAATAGCCGGTATTAGGATCAATTACAGGTAATCCTGTTGCTGAATCTCTCGTTAAACCGCCGCCTTCAAGCTGACCCCAATCTTTGCCTAATACCTGGTAGGCACTGGCATATCTTGAACCAAATGAACCGATCCAATCAGCAGGTTGAATTCTGTCCTGACCTTCAATAATTTTGGTTACAGGATTATGAATTAACAAACCAAGATTTGCAGTAACGGTCCAGTTAAAATCTTTCGTTGATATTGCTGTCCCGTTTACAATAAATTCAAGACCGTTTCTTTTTACAGAAGCGGCATTTACCCTTGCGGCGGTAAAGCCGCCGGTTGAGCCAATACCAATAGTTACCGGCTGATCCGTAGCTTCGTCCGTATAATAATTTATTGTTAATCCCAAACGATTTTTTATAAATCTCAGGTCAATACCTGCTTCATAAGAACTTACTGTTACGCCCCTGAAGTTGCTGTCAACAAGCGTATTTGGCGTAGCTATAGTATAATTACCTTTCCATTGAAACTGACCTACTGTATAAACATCCGCGTTGGCCTGGTAAATGTCAAGTGTTAATGGTTTTTTTCCATAACTTCCATAAACTTTGATGAAGGAAAGCCATGATGGCATTGAACCAGCAAGCAATGTGCTTGGCACAAACGATAACCCTATAGAAGGATAAAATAAGGATGGATTAGAACTTGGCTGAGTAGAAAGCCAATCTTCCCGTAAGGCAAAAGTTGCACTTATGAATTTTTTATATTCAAAGTCACCGGTAGCAAATACTGAATTGATAGTTCTTGCGAACCTGTTATTAACAATAGTAGGGGCAGCTACAGAATTAGTTAATGCAAACAAATCTGGAACAATTAGACCCTGGTTTGTATTGGCTTGTAATTCTTTCCTGGTATATTTTGAAATATTTCCACCTGCAATTAATGAAACTGTAAGATCATTATTAATAAACGAATTATTGTAATTAGCTAATAATTCATAGTTGTACTCATTTTGATTAATCTGGCTTGTATTATAACTTGCTAACAAACCGGTTTGCGAACCGCTTTTTTGTAAGATAGTAG
>CAXSIE010000663.1:0-2324 GCA_964237295.1 uncultured Flavihumibacter sp.
TTTCATGCATCTACTAATTGTTTGTTGCGGCAACACAACACAAAAACTTAACAATAATCTAGTTAAATCGAAAGAAGTATATTTAATAACTAATTCCCACTAGAAGAACATTTAACCGAAATAGATTTTCATCAATATGTTGCTATTCCTTAACTAAAAACTGAAGTTGTTTCACAGCTTTGCTATCCTAAGTCCCAATTATTTACTTCTTTAGGTGTAAATGAATTCATCTAAAATGCATAGGTAAGGTCAGGCGGTTTGAAGGTTGCTTTAATATGACACTGTCATCGCAACCGACGCCACACAAAGTACATGTTTTGTAGATAATATGCAAGAACGTTAAATGATTTTAAGATAACATCATAAAAGAAATAATATTTAGTCCCTTCATGATTAAGTCAAGTCGATAGAAACTGATACAAGATCTGTAATTTTTATTTTTATACTCTAAAGGCTTGAATGGATTATATAATACAGTCTGCGGTTACCGGTTTGCCAAAGACTTAACCGGTAATTTACCATTCAATATTTCCTTTTTTCCCGATGTCATCCAGGGGACTTATTATATTGACCAACAGGTCTCTCTTAACATGCAGGTAACGCTCTGTAGTTTTTATATTAAAGTGTCCCAGTATATCTTTTATATAACGCATATCTATCCCTTTTTCAAGAATATGTGTGGCAAATGAGTGTCGAAGGGAATGGAAGCTTACATCCTTCCTGATACCTGCAGCCCTTCTTGCCACCTGGAAGATATTTTGTGCCGATCGTGCGTTGTACATGCTTCCCGGAATCTGTCCTTCAAAAAGATAAGTTGCCGGTTTTGGGTTTGTTAAGTGGATGTATTTTCTAAGAACGTCCAGTAATATAGGACTTAGATTAACATATCGGTCTTTTTTACCTTTTGAACGTTCTACGAATATCTGCATCCGGTCACTGTCAATATCTTTTAATTTTATATTGATTACTTCACTTACCCTGAGCCCGGCACTGTATGCCATGAAAGAATGCTTTATGTTTTTTATTTGTTACTGCATTAAATAGCCGGATGATTTCATTTTCACCTAAAACGTTAGGCAACTGCTGAGCCTTTTTAGGCCTTAGGTATGTCAACGAAGAATAATGTGAACAAAAGTGAGTTAGTGATGTATCTTTATAAATTACTAAATATTTAAATTAACCTTCAATTATGGCCACTACAAAAAAGACAACCGAAAGCAATACCGGTAAGATGAAAGATTCTGAATTCCATGAGTTTTTTGTGGATGAACTGAAAGACATTTACTGGGCTGAAAAGCATTTGGTAACCGCCCTGCCTAAAATGAAAAAGGCTGCAACAAGTCCTGAACTGGCGGCTGCTTTTGAAAAACATGCCGGAGAAACCAAAATGCATATTGAAACTTTGGAGAAAGTTTTTGAGTTACTGGAAGAGAAACCGGCTGCTAAAAAGTGTGAAGCCATGTCTGGCTTACTGGAAGAAGCTAACAGCATCATGGAAGATACAAAACAGGGTACCATGACAAGAGATGCCGGACTGATACTGGCAGCACAAAAGGTGGAGCATTATGAAATAGGTACTTACGGAGCCTTAAGAACTTTTGCTGCGTGCATGAATCATACAGATGTTGAAAAGCTATTGCAACAGACGTTGGATAATGAAAAAGAAACGGACCTTGCTCTTACAAAAATAGCAGAAGGATTCATCAACGATGCCGCTGCTAAAGAGTGATTTTAGTTATAAAAACCGATATCCGTGTTCGGTTTTTGTACCATTATTACTTATATAACAGCATTCTGTCAATTGACTGTGCTTTATAATTGTTAGACGTTTTTTATCATGAATTAGTGCTGATAGTGAAGAATGCTGTCAGCACTAATTTACGACATTAAATCTTGATGCTTTGGAAATAAAAATTACTACAAATATCATTATACCTCATTAATCCGTTGTAAATCCAAATTTTTTATATTTTTTTTTGTAACAGCACTAACGAGAATTTCATACCCGCCGATGTGAGTTTTATTTTAATGCCAGGTGATATGTGTGTTTCAGTAGTGATTGGTTCACTTATAAGCCTCAACGGCTCACTTTGCCCTGAATTGTTATGGCTCTTTCATTACTGACCTGGCCATTATCAACGACACCAGTGTCAGGGCAGCAGCAATAGAAAGGTAATAGCCTACATACGAAAGTCCAAATTCGTTTGCCAGCCTTGTTGCCAGGTAGGGCGTTAGCGATGCGCCAAGTATACCTGCCAATGTAAAAGCCAGCGATGCACCAGTATAACGAACTGCCGGCGGAAAGATCTCTGCCAGTGCGGTTC
>CAXSIE010000664.1:0-2315 GCA_964237295.1 uncultured Flavihumibacter sp.
GGACTTTGTAGAGTCTGTGTCAAATCCTGAAGTAAAAGCCCAGCTCATCGAGTCCCGGGATAAGTTCGCGATTTCTCCGGATGCAATTGCCCATGCTATTGCATTCGCGATCGAGCAGCCGGCCGATGTGGATGTGAGCGAGATTATTATTCGCCCTACTGCGCAGGGTTAACTCCGCCTCTTGAAACGATATGTGGGTGCTTTAATACATAAACTGAAACGAGGAAAATACATATGAAATTCGGGTTTCGTCATACAAATGAGAACCTGTTACAGGATGGGATTCTTTCTGATATTAAGGCTATCGAAAAAGACAGAACGCTTTACCAGGAAAAGAATTTTCATTTAAGATTACAGGCAATTGATTATATCGAATTTCATGTCATTGATCGGATAAATGCGCTTATAGAATGCACGAATGTATTCGACCTGAACTTTTTGAAACAATATGCTGAAAAGGTTCGGTGTAATTTGGAAGCTGTAGATGCAGGAATGTTTCATCAGTTTCGTAAGAAAATTTCTGAAGGAGGTAATAAGGGAAAACTTTTAACGGACCTGATTGAGGAACATCTTGATTATAATATAAGTGCATTTTCTCAAAAGTGTGCAATCGGCTATGACAGTCTTGACATGTTTTTAAATGGAATTTTAACTCATCAATATCTGCCTGTTGAAACTAAAGATAGGGAACCGGAAATGATATATTATCAAAAAACACCAGCCAGGATAATTTTAGAATTAATAAAAAAAGCTCAATTTAATCCGCATGATGTATTTTTTGATATTGGGTCTGGCTTAGGTCAGGTTACCATTTTGGTAAATTTGTTAACTTCTGTAATTTCAAAAGGAGTGGAATTTGAGCCTGCATTTTGCAGCTATGCAAGAGCTTGTGTTGCTGATCTTAATTTAAACCATGTTGACTTCATTAATATGGATGCCCGTTATGCTGATTATTCTTCAGGTACGGTATTTTTTATGTATACTCCATTTAAAGGAAAAATGCTTCAGGATGTGCTGCAAAATTTGCACGGTGAAGCCGCAAAGAGAAGAATTAAAATTTTCACTTATGGACCTTGTACGCTCGAAGTTGCACAACAAAATTGGCTTATAAATAGATGTGAGATCCAACATTGCTCAAGTGAATTTGGTGAATTTATTAGTATTTGATATCATTTTTACAAATTACATAAGAACACCTGCGTCATGTAAAAGGTAAGCGAAATGTTCTTATGAGGATCATATATCTTTGGTACGGCTGCAATAAGATAACACACGCTTACATCTTAACCTTTAAATAGTAACGGCTTAAATAAAATAGTGCATTAGGCAAATTGGTGGCAAGCATTATTATGCTTATGGGTTATGGCATTATCGCTGTTCCTACGGGCATTATAACCACAGAAATGGCTTTGGCCGTAAGAAGCAAAAGTCAAAAAGATGAGGTATGTCCTAAATGTGGCAGGGAAGGGCATGACCTGGATGCGATTTATTGTAAAAATTGCGGCGAGATGTTGTAACTTGTTTGATACAAATTTTGCTCGAATCTTTATTTCGCCATGTCTGGGGCGCTATACAGAGTTGGTGGCATAAAGTTGGTATTAAATTAAAAAGTTCATGGTGTTTTCTCAAACAAATATTTGATTATTAATTAAAAATTTATTTTATGTCAAGAATGCTCACATTTATATTAGTAGGTGTTGCAATTGGATTGTTGATTGCCCCTGATAAAGGTTCTTCAACACGTAGCCGTTTAGGTGGTTTTTTCTCGGATTTATCTGATGATGCACAAGACGGTGTAGACGATTTTGTAGGGAATGTGAAACGAACTGCCAATGATGTAAGTTCAAGCTTTAAGGATACTGTAAAAAATGCAAAGTCAAATCTGGGATAACAGCCGTATAGATTTTTAAAAGTTGATACTTCAATTAATTCCACAATAAATCATCAATCGTATGATTTATTGTGGAATTTTTTTAATAGTTACTACAAGTGTTCGCAGCAGGCGCTGCCCGGTTATTTTAAAATGACACTGTATTTACTTTGTTAGTAGTTGATGTAGTGACGGTTGATTTTAATGTAGCACCGGTTAAAGAATAAATACCACCTGTGTATAAGCCCCAACCGGTTGAATTCCCTGCAAAGCTTCCTCCTGTATAACTTCCGCCAAAATATACTTTATATTGAGTGCCTTGTGAAAGAGCCGGACTGGAAAAATGGAAATAGTACACTGCATTTTTGGGTTTATATGTCACCGTTTCGGTGCCGGAAGCGTTCTCAATATGTAAAATAGAATTTGCCGGTAATTGGGAACTTGA
>CAXSIE010000665.1:0-1186 GCA_964237295.1 uncultured Flavihumibacter sp.
TGTAAAAGGGCCACCCCCCGGTTTAGCCACCACCGGTAGTATGAGAGATCCCTGGGTGTGGAAGGAAGGCAATACCTGGTATATGATTATCGGTTCCGGTTTGAAAGATGGCAAGGGTCCGGTAATTCCATTGTATAAGTCGGCTAACCTTACCGATTGGCAATACCTGCATCCGCTTTACCGGGCAGACAGTTCGAAATTCGATTTTGTTGGGGATGCACCTTTTTGTGAATGTCCCGCTTTCTTTCGTTTGGGAGATAAGTACATACTGGTATTGTCTGACAAGACCACCTACCTTACAGGCAGGTACGAAAATCAACGCTTTATTCCTGAGCAACGGGGAAGGCTCGACTATGGTGAAGCACCTTCAGTTAAAGATGGTGGTATTTATGTACCGGAATTTCTTCTCGATAATAAGGGCCGCCGTATCATGATGGGGTGGGTAGGAGGATGGGGCAAGGTTAACAACGACATGCAGTCATCAATAAAAGCCGGGTGGAGCGGCATGCAAACAATACCACGGGTGTTGACATTAAATGCTGATGGACTGATTAATTCTGAACCGGCTGAGGAGCTGACTTCTTTGCGAACGGATCACAAAGAATTTTCAGCAATACATCTGTCTCCCGACAGCTCAAAAATTCTGGAAGGCATTCAGGGAATGCACCTTGAAATGAATGTTGTAATTAAGCCCGGTACTGCTACAAACTTTGGAATAGACATTTTAGAGGTGTCGGAAAATACAAAGCTTTTTTATGATGTCGCCACGAAATCATTATGCTTCAATAAAATTGCGGTACCACTGGAACTGATCCGTAATGAGGCCCTTGAGTTGCGATTGTTTATTGATGGAAAAGTGCTGGAGATTTATGCCAACAAAAGAATTGTTCTTACAGAACAGTTGAAACCCGTAAGTACGCAAGGGTATCGTTTTAAGCTGTTTGCCCTTGACGGGTCTGCAAGTGTCCCGCAGGTAGATAGCTGGACGATGAGATCTATATGGTAAGATGCTTCAATATATATTTTGGCTATCAGCTCCGCCATCCGCAGATCACTGCATGCCGGGTTCCCCCCTGAAAGCTAATAACTTAACACTAATCTTTATATTTGATTTAAAAGCGGCTAAATATGAAAGCAGTAAAAAAATATTCCGGTAAGGAAGTATATTTTAAAATAGTGGAAGATG
>CAXSIE010000665.1:1196-2314 GCA_964237295.1 uncultured Flavihumibacter sp.
ATGATATTCCGGAGATTGAAAACGATACCGATGTTAAAATACAGATTGATGCTATAGGGATTTGCACCTCTGACCTGCATGCCCTGCATGGCACGATGTATATGCCTGATGGAAATACAGTAGGGCATGAATATACCGGAACTGTTATTGAAGTGGGGAGTGCTGTGACAAAAGTAGTTGTCGGCGACAAAGTGGTTTGCGAAAATGCAAAGGGCGCCTGTATGAAATGCAAGGTCTGCCTTTCCGGGCATTATGAACTATGTCCTGATAAAAGATCACCCGGCTGGTATTCACAAGGCGTATATGCCGAATATACCGTGCAACCGGAATACTGTGTTCATAAGGTTCCCGCAGGCCTGTCAATGGAAGTAGCTTCTGTAGCGGAACCTTTTGCGATCTGCGTATACGGCTGCCTTGAACGCGGAAGGTACGACAAGGATGACTTCACGGTGATTTATGGAATGGGACCCATAGGGTTGTTTACTTTGATAACGCTTATTGATTTTGGTGTGAAGAACATTTTGTGTGTTGCCTCAAAGCGAAAGAATAACATACGTTACCAGTTAGCCGAAGAACTGGGGGCAACGGCCGTATTATCTCCCGAAGAAGATGTTCTTAAAAAAGTGAAAGAGATGAACAACGGCCTGCCAGCCGATTGTGTGGTAGATTGTTCAGGCTTTCCGGATGCTATCAACCAGGGAATAAATATTTTAAGAAAGGGTGGTAAATTCATTGCCCTCGGTTTATCAGATAATAACATCATCCCTTTTGCTTTCAACCAGGCTGTTCTGAGCGTGGTAGATATGGTATTCTCCGCAACCTCTTCCCATGACTCATGGATAAAGACATTGGGTATTTTGCAACGAAACGAAGAAAAAGTTAAAAAGATAATCACGCACAAATACCCTTTGGTGGAATGGGAGACCGCCTATGAAAAGATTTCGAACCGCGAGGCAGTGAATGGTCGCCTCGCGAGCGAACTCACAGTTTCGGCTGCTGCAACACCGCGCCGGTGTCGGCGCTGGTGACCTGCGCGGCATATCGACCCAGATATCCGTAGGTAATCTTCGCCGGTGGACACACCCAGTTTTCGCGCCTTCGGGAAAGCTCGGCTTCAT
>CAXSIE010000666.1:0-319 GCA_964237295.1 uncultured Flavihumibacter sp.
GTATAAATAAACAGCCCGTAAAAAGTACCTTAATATTGCAAAGAAGAAGATAAAGACTAAAACCAGATACGCAATGGCATCCGTCAGCAACTTCCATATGTAAAAAGAGATCTGGGCTATGTGAATGAGATGGTAGAAAAACATTCACCGTTCTCAGGATTGGACAAAGAGATTGGCAATTAATACCAGTAATAACGGAACTTTGGCGTCAGCAGAACCAAATGTATCAAAATAGGGTTCATTGTATTGAAGACCGGATAGTAAGCATTTACCAGTGCCATGTGCGTCCCATGCCCAGAGGAAAAGACAAAGTAACTAC
>CAXSIE010000666.1:329-2290 GCA_964237295.1 uncultured Flavihumibacter sp.
ACATATGTGCACAAGATTGGCTGGGACAATTACAATGAAGGGATAACAATTCCTCATCCTCAATGGCTTTGGCTGATTTATCCTGCATAGTGTCATTCATTAAAAAATCAGTAGTTACTTCAAGGGATTAGCGATGCAGTTTAAGATATCAGCTGCAGGCCTTGCTTTCACGCGCTCATACTTCAGGACGTTGGTAAAATTAACTTTAACCAGTTTTACCAGTTCTTGCTGAGAGATTCCTTTTTTTCTTGCTTCCATAAGCCTTTCGAACAATTGTTGCTTTATAGCGTAAGCGGTTATGTAAGTACCAAATGTATTAGATTTGATACCTAATTACACCAAACTTATAATAAATAAGGATAACTGGTAATGTTTAATGCACTTATATCATAACCCTTAATCAGCATTATTAATAACGTCTATTATTCCAGTATTTATTAACATAAATTATTTTTTGTTAAGTGTAAACTCACCAATTACTATGTTAGAAGCACTATTATATAGTGATCTTCCTCGCTGAACTTTCCATGTTTCATGTTTATTAGGAAGCGAATCAAAATCAGTGATAATGCAACGATAACCACAGGATCTAAAATTTCTCTTGAAATCAGTCCCAATTGTCCAAGTGAAAGAATAATTTTCATCTAACCTTTCAGTAGTATGAACAATTAATTGATAGCCATCCACAACAATTGTATGATTTGGATTAGAATTATATGCCCACTTTTTCTCTAACCAAGCTCTAACAACATTCATCTTAAATGTTTCATTTATTATCAGATTCTTATTTGATTGATATTCGTTAATAAAGACACCTCTTTTTTTTGATTCATTTATATTTTCACTCATTCCTGGTTTGCCTCTTAAATCTTGGCAAGCAAGGATAGTAAATATAAAAACTAAATAACGGCAATAATTCATAAAATTTAATTATTGAATGTAATCAGTAATTCATGGATGTAAATAATTTTATTAATGCAAACAATAATTTAATTGTAGATGTAGTTGATATTTTTAAAAGTGATTCTGAAATCCTTCACTTATTGTTGGAGCGTTTAATTCTGCTTGCTTTTGATCAAACGCATCTTGAATCCTTTGTTGAATATCTCTTTTTACATTTCTAATCGTCTCTACTCCAGGCATAATATCCGTAACAACATTTACTACTTTATTATTTTTTAATATCATATCATAGCGCTTATTTGGAATTAATGAGAGTGATTTTAAAATATGCCCTGTTGTGTTATCAATAATTATCCCTTTTTCATATCCGGGGTCAAATCCCCCGGCTTTCAATGCGTCTGAACATACATCAATACAACTTCCGCTAAAGATTCCAAGTACATCATACCATTTTTCAACTTGTTTTACAGCAGCCTTTTCCATTTTTATGTCAGTTCCCTCATCGGTTTTCAATCTGTATGCTCTAGTATATTCAATTATTCCCGATTCAAAATTAATATTAGCTTTATTAGCAAAATCAGATAATGATTCAAAAACGGCTCCACTTTGAGGAAAATTATTTGATGGCCCAATTGATTTCGTAGGTTGAGTCCCATTTTTTGAGTATAATCGCCACCCATTCTTCTCATTCCCTATCAAAACCGCCGCATGCCCGAACCCTCCAGCACCCGTGGGTGCATTGAGAATAATAATATCCTCAACCCCCATCCCATCCGGATCAACAAACCGCAACGGATTATCAACACCATAATTATACGGCGACCATCTTCTATATTGATCACTCAACGGATCCACTACACCCCATCTACCAATCTGCGGATCATACATCCTCGCGCCGTAGTCGTACCATTCTAGTCCATTACCATCGTCAAATTCTTTGTCTTGTAATTCTTTGCCGTTGTACTTGTATTTATTCTCTAAACTTCCTGCAGCCTTGCTGCTAATTCCGGCCATCTCTAACCCGAAGGGATAGTAGTGGGTTTCTTCGAGCAGTGGCC
>CAXSIE010000667.1:0-2290 GCA_964237295.1 uncultured Flavihumibacter sp.
CTTCATCACCGGATCTTTTGAAAATGCACTGATCTCGGCGTTCATCTTTATCAGTTCTTTATTGTAGGCCGATAAAGAGGTTCTCCATTCATTAAGCTGGTCTTTCATATCTGTCAGCAAAATCTGGAACATCTGGAGGTTCTTTGTATCCTGTACGCTGGAATAGAGAGAAAGATTTTCATTTATAATTTTAAGATTGTCGGCAATACCGGGCAATGCTTTGTCAATTTCCCTGGTGTCGAATCCACGGCTTGAAAAATTGCTGATGCGGTTCAGCCGGCTATGTATGGTATCTAAACGGTTTAAGAATATTTCAGCGGGGTACTGTACGGAATTGCTTACCATTATAGTATCCTTTGATGGAGCCTTGGGATTTTGAGCCGCGGTTGAAACTGGAACTATAACGAAAAAAATCAATACAATGCTTATGAAATATATAAAGGAACCGGCCTTGAACCGGTATTTTTTCTGTGAAGGAACCACCACGAAACTTTTTGGATCTTTATGCATCTGATATTATAACTTTCGAATTAACATCAAAAAAGATATATGAAGTATAAAATTATGCCATTCACCCAAGCGCTTTATCAAGCAATTGCTTTCCTTCAGCACTATATGTAATTGTCAGGGCTGCGTTTCTACCCGGGTCGCTCATTTTGTGCCAGGATTTTTGAAGTATCCGGATTACCTTTTTTTCATCATGTTTGTGAATGAATTCCTCGTATTGATATTGTAAAAAAACAAGGCATAATGCATTTTCCATTGTTTGTACTTCGGGATCTGTGCGCAAATTTTTTTTTAGGATGATATGTTGCACCTGTTCGATGATTCCTTCTTCATAACCGGCATTAGCCATCAGTTCAGCGGTTTTGGAAGCATGAAACTTTGCAAGGTCCATTCTCCATTGCAGGTAGCCCGCTTTTCCTTCAGGATAGCTGTTTCTGGCGCTTGTCCACCTTCCTATATGCTGGCTCCTGGAAGCCAGCAGCAAAGCTTCACCTGCATAAGGGTTCAATATTTTTATCCAATCATATAGCTTCAAAGCAAAAAAATATGCTGCCGGAAAACTGTTATCATCCCATACTATCCTGTTAGGGTCCTGCTTGTTAAAAGCATCGAATAAATCAAAAGCCTTTTTTAATTTGTTCATCATTTAATAACATAGGTAAGTCTTATCAAACAAAAATTGTCTTAATATTTATCAATATTACAGAAGTTATTCTTTTAGTATTTATAATGTTAGCTTATTTCGCTGCTCAGGCTCCGTATCCTTATTGTTAAACTTTAAAGTATAAACTTTGAACAGTATTTGATTTATTATGTTATTTGTTTTCTAAAAATAAACTTCATGTCTAGTTTGTTATCATTGGGATTCGAATATAAAGGTCGCCACCACTCCTTTTTAGCAAGACTAAAGGAAGATGGAAATAAAACCGAATATCATATAACAGGTATGAGTGAGGAACTGGGGAAACTTTTGTATGGTAATCATATCCTTACAGGCATTAACGGACAAATTTTAATCGATACGCAGGAAGCACCTGGTGAACAGCAGTATCTAAAGGCTCAGATTGCCAAGGCCATTACCAAATACTTGCAGGAAAGGTCTTTAACCAGTTATTAACTGCCGCCACTTAAATTAAATACAGGTGTCGTCTCATGAAGTAAAAGTGTTTACTGATCTCTGACTGGGTAAATTCAGTTGATGAAATGTTCATTTAAATTATTTAATTGTAATATCTGGGGGTAAGCAATATGCAGGAATAATTGTGTGCTCAAATATTGAAGATCAAAATAAGAAATTCATAAATATATTTACATCATGCACCTCGTCAGTAACATCTGTGGAGGTGCCACCGGTTGAAAGATTAGCCGTTGGCTTTAAAATTACCAGCTCGCCTTTTATGGGGATAGTTTGTAAAGTATATCCCTTATCCTGCAGCATCTTTTGCGTAAAATCATCAATGTTTATTTGCGTCAAAACTTTTTCATGCCCGAAACCTCTCCGGCTGTCTTTATTAGTTTCATCAACAAGCCACTGGATGGTATGCTCACCGTCTCCTGTTACTGATGCACAGATCACGTTGCGGCCATACCTCCTTGCGGCATCCAGTGCTTTCTCCGCCTGTTCTATAGTTGTAATGTTAGTTGTCGCCCCTTTGCCATGATTCCCATCTATCGGTTTTATCACAAAGGGAAATCCAACTTTTCTAATGGCAACCTCCGCCGTATCTTCCTCATAAATAATTATTCCTTTGGGCACCGGAATTTGTGCGGCGTCTAATAGATT
>CAXSIE010000668.1:0-255 GCA_964237295.1 uncultured Flavihumibacter sp.
AAGACGAAACATTTGTAGGGCGGATAAGGAGGGATGAAACCCAGCCAAACACCTTAAATTGCTGGATAGTCAGTGACAACCTTCGTAAAGGCGCTGCCACCAACGCTATACAAATTGCCGAATATTTATTGCAAAATAAATATATCTAAAATTAAACGATTATCTACAACCGGCCATCTGCACAAATAAACCTACAATCAGTAATAAGGGCTTATCATTAAATAAACTACAACTCCTGAGATAGCTACATATAAC
>CAXSIE010000668.1:265-2289 GCA_964237295.1 uncultured Flavihumibacter sp.
AAAAGGCAAAATAATGGCTGCAAGAGGAATGTGTGTTGCTAAAATAAAATAATAACTTATCCTGGCTGTGCCTGCCAACATCTTTTCATCATTGCTTAACATACCACTATGATCCAGGTCGCCGTATTTAGTTTCGCCGCTTGAGTTTGACAGTTGCTTTTCAAAATTCTTCTACAACTCAATACTGGCGTGAGGCATGAGGCAAGTTTCAAGAAAATGTAGTGAGCCGATTTTTTCTTTGATGCTACGTATTGTAATATCTCCGCAGTAGTTTTGTGGTATGCCATTCTTACGAATCGAGAAAAAGAATTCAGGAACATACCTGCGTATATTGGAAAGTTTCAGAAATGCAGACGGTAAATCAACCCATCGTATCTTATTTTCTTTAGGCAAAGCAGAAGATTACACGCCGGAACAATTACGCAAGATCGGAATCAAATTGTTTGAACTCGGCGGGGGTGAAGTGAAAGCTTTATTGCAAGGTGAACTTGAAGAGTTAGGCAGATTTAATTATGGTTACCAACAAATTTTTGGAAAAGCGCTTCAACATTATGGCCTTGCAAATATTTTCAGAAGGATAGAAAAGAAAAGCAAACTTCAATTTAGCTTGTATAATAGTATTTTTTTGATGCTCATCGAACGTTTGCAAGATCCTTGCAGCAAACGGAACAGCTTTTTTAATCAACAGGAATATGTCGATCTTCCTACCGTTGCTTTACACCATCTATATAGGGCCTTAGACAAGCTGGCTGCTAACAGCGCGCTGATCCAGCAACAGATTTTTCAAACCGGTAGAGATTTGTTCAATCAAAAGTTAGACATTGTATTTTATGATGTAACCGCCTTTTATTTTGAAAGTGAAGTTGAGAAGCCAGATGAACTAAGGCAAATGGGATTTGGTAAAGATGGAAAAGTCGGTAATACCCAGATCCTGTTTTGCATGATGATAGACAGGGATAAAAATCCCATAGGGTACCGGATCTTTAAAGGGGATACTTATGAAGGCCACACGTTTGAAAAAGCGCTGGAAGATTTAAAAACCCAATATCAGATTGATAAAATAATTGTTGTAGCCGATAGAGGAATGCTGTCTAAAAACAATCTGAAAATCACCACCGATAAAGGCTTTGAGTTTATTATCGGAGAGCGGCTGAAAACATTGCCTAAGGCGATACAAAATCCTTTGCTCGATATATCGAACTATGTTCATCAATGGATCTGTAAGGATAATGATCAGGAGCCTGTAACTATTAAATATACTACCCTTAAGCAGGAAGGGAAAACCATTATCGCTACGTACTCTGCCAGCCGCGCCAGGAAAGATAAACAAGACAGAGAAGATAAATTAGCTACGGCAAAAAAACTGCTGGATAATCCATCCTTACTCAAGAAAAAACCAGCCCGGTTCTTTTTGCACTCAGAGGGAAAAGAAGCTTATAGTTTAGACGAAAATAAAATTAAGCAATCTGAAAAGTATGATGGTTTTTTAGCCATTAGCACCAATAATACTTATTTAGGAATCACGGAAGTATTAGAGCAATATAAGCAGCTATATAAAATTGAACATAGCTTCCGAACCTTTAAATCTCACCTGGAAACAAGGCCAATGTTTCACTGGACAGATAGCAGGATAGAAGGTCACATATGTTTGTGTTATATCGCTTTTGCCTTGCAAAATTATGTGCTGCAAAAGGCAAATAAAAGTAAAAGTGTGTTTACTGAAACCTCCCTCAGAAAAACCCTTGATAAAATGCAGGTAAGCCTACTTAAGCACAACAGCGAAACAATCTATATACGATCCGCTCCGGGAGTAAATGAACTCTATCTCCAGCAACTACTTGGCGTAAAACCTCTTTCTCCTGTTATTTCCCTGGAAAAATTTGCATTGTAATACAAAAACACTGACCTGAATTTGTAGTGAGCCGATCTAAAGATCGTACTATTGATAATCAATGAGTTAAATCAATTTGGTGTCAAACTCAAGGGAACGCATAAGGCCATAGCTATGAGGCCGGATGATGATT
>CAXSIE010000669.1:0-2273 GCA_964237295.1 uncultured Flavihumibacter sp.
CAAAATGTATTTGTTGTTCTTGGCTTTTTTTACCGACTGAATCCGGAACAACAACTTGTCCAGAAGCTGTTGCTTTTCATCAGATAGCAAACTGTGCCGGATCAGCACGGCCTCAGACTTTAAAATCGTTTCCACTTCTTTTAACCCGTTCACGAATAAGGTAGAACCACTGCTTACCAGATCGCAGATAGCATCCGCCAAACCAATACCCGGCGCTATTTCCACAGACCCGCTGATTTCATGGATCTCTGCATGAATGCTATTTACTTTTAAAAAGTTTTCAACAATTAAAGGATAACTGGTAGCGATTTTTTTTCCTTCCAGGAAACCGACACTTTCGTATTTTTCGTTCCTGCCAACCGCAATAGACAACCGGCACCGGCCATAACCCAGCTTCTCAACAACCTTTACTTCCTTATTTTTTTCAATTACCACATTTTCTCCAACGATACCTATATCGGCCACCGAGTCTTCTACATACTGAGGAATATCATCGTCCCTGAGAAAAAAAACTTCTAGTGGAAAATTAGATGCTTCCGCCTTGAGCTTATTCACTCCGTTAGAAATATCAATGCCGCATTCCTTTAATAATTTCACGGAATCTTCGTGCAAACGACCAGATTTCTGAATAGCAATTTTAAGCTTCATATCGTGACCTACTAACAGGTAAAGTTTTAATGATATTTAGTTACCAATTCTATAATAGCTCAAGTAAAATGCAGCCAGTTATATTTTACAAGAGTAAGAAAAAAACAAGGGCTTACTATTGGTAAGCCCTTGAATGTTTTATCTCATATACACAAGCAAGGCCTACCCTTTAGGCAGGTGATGAATGTGTTGAATGTTAACTAGTGATTTCATAATTGAGCCGCAAAAATAAGGTGACTGGTTGATTGTGCAAAAATTTGTTTTGTTTTCAGTGGCAAGATTCAGTAATTCAATAGTTAACAGATTAAAAAGCCTATATGTTTGTTAATAGTCAGGTAAGCCGATCAATGTTAGCAGGTAATTTGCATCTAACTATTTAAAATAAATATATTTTGAAACATCTTTCCTTAATTATTTTACTATTGTTTATAAACAAAGCTTTACATGCGCAGCAGGTAGATAGTATCTTCTTTCACTTATATACCGATAGCCTGAAAAAAGGAACTTATAATTATATTAATGTGGATGGCAAAACGCATGATGGCAGATGGATGCCATTGACCATTCAACAAATTGAGTTTACGACCACTGGAGGTAAGTTTGAAGGTAACAACCTGGTGCTTGATAAAGATTTTACAAAGGATAGTGTGATTATTACTGCAGGTCTGAAATCAAACAGCCTTCTAAAAAAAACAATTACTATCTACATAAAGAAAAAGGAAGACAATGAAAGATTGAAGACAACAGAAGAGATAATGAAGGAGGCTGGAACGCAAAAAAGAGGAAAAAATTAATCAAATATAGAACCAAAAAAGCCTGTGAGATGGAATGATCTCACAGGCTTGATGAACTGGCTGAAAACTGACAGTTATTTAAGATCCCATCTTCTTGGCATCTTCCAGGAACTTCGCCAGACCTATATCGGTCAAAGGATGTTTCAACAATCCCAAAATAGATTCCAACGGTGAGGTGCAAACGTGTGCTCCGGCTTCTGCGCAACGGATGATGTGCAAGGCAGACCTGATAGAGGCGGCCAATATCTCTGTTTTAAAACCCTGAATCTTAAAAATATTGGCGATCTGTGCAATCAGTTGAACGCCATCCCAGCCGCTGTCGTCAATACGTCCCAAAAAAGGTGAAACATAAGCAGCGCCAGCCTTTGCAGCAAGAATAGCCTGACCTGCAGAAAAAACGAGCGTACAGTTGGTTTTGATACCGTTATCCGTAAACCATTTGATTGCTTTAACACCATCTTTTATCATAGGCACTTTCACAATGATATTCGGATGAATAGCAGCTAACTTTTTACCTTCTTCAACAATAGTTTTAAAATCTGTTGACAACACTTCAGCGCTGATGTCGCCTTGAACTATCTCACAAATAGTTTTATAATGAGCCATAACGGCTTCTTCACCTTTAATACCTTCTTTTGCCATTAGAGATGGGTTGGTGGTAACGCCATCCAGGATTCCTAATTCATTCGCTTCCCTGATCTGATCGAGATTTGCGGTATCTATAAAAAATTTCATATATGGAAAATTTGATGATGGGAGTAAAAAAAAGTGGCAAGTTACTTATATCGCACCGCTACAACCGCTTACCCTTGCTGCCTTCCGACCCTGGGG
>CAXSIE010000670.1:0-2267 GCA_964237295.1 uncultured Flavihumibacter sp.
TGAAATTGGCAGAGGTATTGGTAATGATGGCCCGGTCTTCTTTAACCGGATGCACAATGAGCTTACTGATATCACCATCCGGTTTTTTATAACGGAACTTAATCGTCATCACTTCTTCGTTATTAACCGAAACATGATCGCGTGGTTTAACAGGCTGCTGATATTTAAGTGGATCAACACTTTCCAAAAAATCATTTTTTACGCCTACCGGAATTATCTCATATAAAGCAGTAACCGTATGGCCGCTTCCCAGTTCACCCGCATCTTTGGCATCATTGTTAAAGTCTTCTTTTTGCAGTAACCGGTTTTCATAACCGATCAGGCGGTAAGCCTGCACTTTAGCCGAATTGAATTCAACCTGCAGCTTTACATCTTTAGCAATGGTAAACAAAGTGCCACCGAATTCATTCACCAGTACTTTCCTGGCTTCGTTAATACCATCTATGTAAGCATGGTTGCCATTTCCCTTGTCAGCGAGTTTCTGCATTTTATTATCCTTGTAATTACCCATTCCATATCCGAGTACTGTTAAAAACACACCGCTCTTACGTTCCTGTTCAATCATGTTTTCAAGTTCGGCATCACTGCTCGCGCCTACATTAAAATCACCGTCGGTACACAATATAACCCTGTTATTACCTTTTGAAATAAAATTGGCAACAGCGGTTTTATAAGCCAGCTTAATACCCTGTCCGCCTGCTGTTGAACCGCCTGCTTCCAGTTTATCTATAGCATCCCTGATTTTCATTTTTTCTGATCCGCTTGTTGCAGGAAGCACCAGTCCGGCATTTCCGGCATACACTACAATTGATACCTTGTCCTGTTCACGTAACTGGTCTGCCAGTAACTTCATGGATGCTTTTACCAGCGGTAATTTATTTTCATCCATCATGGATCCCGATACGTCTATCAGGAAAACCATATTTGATGCAGGCAGTTTGTCTGTTGCAATTTTTTTGCCCTGCAATCCTACCAGCACAAGCTGATGCTTCCCATTCCAGCTGCAGGTGGAGATCTCCGTATTTATTGAAAACGGATCTTCGGGTGAAGGCTGCGGATAATCGTAATGAAAATAGTTGATCATCTCTTCTATTCTTACCGAGCCTGCGGGAGGCAGTTGTCCCATGTTCAAGTATCGTCTTATGTTACTGTAAGAAGCTGCATCTACGTCTATGGAAATTGTTGAGAGCGGGTTATCAGTAACAGTAAGAAACCGGTTCTCTACAATTGCATCATAATCCTCTGTGTTAAAATCCTGTTGCTTTTTAAATTTCTCTTCCGCTTTTAAATTGTACCGGCTTTTATTGGGATTGATAACAGTGGCTCGTGAGGGAACAGGTGATTGAAAGCGATCGTAATTTGAAACAACACCCGGCGACAATCTTCCGAGAGGTTGTGCAATATCGGCTTTTAAAACCGATGATGTACGATTAATTTGTAATAGGTCCCTGACAGCCAATGCGGCGGTATCAGCGGAATTTTTATTTACTTTCATTATTACGGTTACATTTCCACCTGTGAGATACTTTGCTGAAACCGAATATCCTAAAGCCTTATAGGATAGCTGCGATTTTTTATTTCTTACCACAATAATAAAAAAACCGTTAACATCGGTTGAAGTGCTATTGTTTGTACCCTTTTCTGAAACTAACACACCAGATAAAGGGTTTCCATATAAATCTTTGATAAAGCCCTTAACAGTTAATTGTGGGGGCATACGAAATGATACGGCTATTAATAAAATCAGGATGGAGCTTACGATTATAATTCGCATATTAAATATTTTATAAGCTGATGCGCCGATTAATTACATTACATAAGAAGGGTAAAATAATTTTAAACAACACCGTTAAGAAATATGTAAGAATGGCGGACTGCTCCTGAATATTTTAAATTTCTTTGCGTTCTTTGCTATAAATTACCGGGTGTTTTTAAATTGTCTTTTATAAGAACCATATCAACCCCTGACACTTCCGATCTGGAACTGATAGTAAGGTATAAACAAACCAACAACATACAATTGCTGGGCGCTTTATATGAACCTTATATGGAACTGGTATATGGCGTTTGCCTTAAGTACCTTAAGAACCAGGAACATGCTAAGGATGCTGTAATGCAGGTATTTGAAGAGCTTGCACAAAAAGTAACAAAGTATGAAATTACTAATTTCAGGAGCTGGTTGTACACACTTGCTAAGAATCACTGCCTGATGCAGCTAAGGAGTCCGAAAAATTTGAAAACAATCGGCTTTGATACAACAGTTATGC
>CAXSIE010000671.1:0-2266 GCA_964237295.1 uncultured Flavihumibacter sp.
GCTTCAATGCTGTGTAATTATCTTCAAAAATGGCAAAAGCTTTTTCCGATTCATTAATATATTTTGCCCTTCTTGCCAGTCCTTCAAAACTTCTTCTGATACCGTGCAGAAACTGGTAATTATACAACCAGTCATGTGTTATCATAAAAGGCAGCATCCTGCTAAAATTTTCGGGTATAATGTTTTTGTAAGAAGATAGAACCCGGTAAGTTTCCCTGGAAAAGGAAGCCAGCTTTTCATTGTTAACAAATTGACTGGGATCCGTAGCTAAAAAGTGATCATACATTACATCCGTAAATACAGCCGAGTAAAGCCTGTATACCGGCCGGAAGAATTGTTTTGCCCTGTTGTTGACCGGATGAAAATCAGTAAATTCATCAATAGCTCTGTGCAGTTGAATACCTTTTTGAATATCGTTGCTGTAATCGAATTTCTTTTTTCCCTTTACAAAATCACTGATCATGTTTCCTACCAGTATGTCTGGCAGATGGAAAGATAAATAGGCATGAGCAAGGTAATTCATAATGATCGTTAAGAAATGTTCTGTAACATAAATATAAACGAAAGCCGATTCGTTAATATTATAATGTTGTTATAAATTAATAACGCAGGTTCGCATAATTGCCCGGATACTGCCACCAAAAAAAATGATACTTTTGCGGATTATTAAAATCTGGGTTAATATCAATATAAAAACTACTAAAATGACAAAGGGTCCGATATCTCAATTTATTGAACACCATTACCGGCATTTTAATTCAGCTGCTTTGGTTGACGCTGCAAAAGGATACGAGAAGCATATGCTTGAAGGTGGTAAAATGATGATCACCGTTGCGGGCGCAATGAGCACCGGTGAACTGGGCATTTCATTGGCAGAAATGATCAGGCAGGATAAAGTAGATATAATCAGTTGCACCGGTGCCAACCTGGAAGAAGACATTATGAACCTGGTTGCGCATTCACATTACAGGCGAATACCTAATTACCGCGATCTTACCCCGCAGGAAGAATGGGAGTTAATGGAAAAAGGATTAAACCGGGTAACGGATACCTGTATCCCTGAAGAAGAAGCCTTTAGAAAAATCCAGCAGCATATTGTAAAAATCTGGAAGGACGCCGAAGCCGCAGGAGAGCGGTATTTTCCACATGAATATATGTATAAATTATTGTTAAGCGGTGTAATGAAGGATGGCTATGAAATAGAGGAAAAAGACAGTTGGATGATTGCTGCAGCGGAGAAAAATCTTCCGATTGTTGTTCCAGGGTGGGAAGACAGCACCATGGGTAACATTTTCGCATCATACATAATTAAAGGTGAGCTAAAGGCAAGCACCATGAAGAGCGGAATAGAATATATGGTTTGGCTTAGTGAATGGTACAGGAATAACTCTTCAGGCAAAGGAGTTGGCTTTTTCCAGATTGGCGGCGGAATTGCCGGTGATTTCCCTATCTGTGTGGTTCCCATGATGTACCAGGATCTTGAATGGCATGATGTGCCTTTTTGGAGTTATTTTTGCCAGATCAGTGATTCCACTACTTCTTACGGATCTTACTCGGGGGCTGTGCCCAATGAAAAAATAACCTGGGGCAAGCTGGATATTCACACGCCTAAATTTATTGTTGAAAGCGATGCCACGATTGTTGCGCCGTTGATGTTTGCGTATATACTGGGGTGGTAGTGATGAGGTATGAGGTATGGGGTATGAGGCAGTCAATGAAAGTGAAAAGAGTATTATGGTATTTCATTGTTGATTCCACTTTTAGGTTTAATGGTTTACACCATAATGGAATGAAGTTTGTAAAGGCATGTGTTACAACTTATACCTCATAGCTCATACCCGATACCTCATACCTCATTGCAATGGAATATCCCTTTTCAGCATCTCATCCCTGTTAGCCATTTCCCATGCAGTATAAAAAATAAAATGATCTCTTTTTTCCATGAGGTCAAAATTTATTTTATCAACGGTATCGGTAGGGCGGTGGTAATCGGCGTGTGTTCCATTAAAATAAAAAATAATGGGCACACCTTTACGTGCAAAATTGTAATGATCGCTCCGGTAGTAAATACGTTCCTGGTCTTTGGGATCGTTGTATTTATAGTCCAGTTCAAGATGCGAATATTTATTATTGATCATTTCACTGATCGGCTTAAGATCAGTGCTTAATTTATCATCACCAATTACGTAAACATAATTCATGGAATCTCCATAAGTACGTTTGGGATCTATCCTGCCAACCATATCGGTATTCAGGTCAACACTTA
>CAXSIE010000672.1:0-2264 GCA_964237295.1 uncultured Flavihumibacter sp.
ACGGCACGATGACTATACGATTTAGATCGAGGCTGTCGCCCCGTCCCGCGCCCGAGCCGCCGCGGATCAGCCGCGACGCGCCGGCCAGTAGGATCTGGTCGGCGGCGCCCTCCACCAGGAGGTTGAAGATTTTACGCCTGTTATAAGATCTGGCCTTCAGATGCTTGATGATAAAATTCAAAAGCTTGATGGTAATACCTTGAATGGTGAATTTATATTCGACCTCGTTGCCACTCACGGCCTGCCGCTGGAAGTGATCTCGGATTATGTGACCAAGAAAGGAATTACTTTGAATAAAGAAAAGTATTTCGAGGAATACAGGAAACACCAGGAGATTTCAAGAGCCGGGCTGAAAGGCAAAGCAGGTGCATCTGATGCAATGGATAACGACAATCCAATAGAGAAAGAACTTTCCGGCTTACCTAAAACTTTGTTTACCGGATACGAGAGAACAGAAGACACCGGAACCGTTATAGCCCTGTTTAAAGATGGATTGCCGGCGACCCAAATAACAGAAGGAGCAGCATGCCAGGTAGTTTTTGACGCAACCTGTTTTTACGCCGAATCGGGTGGCCAGGTAGGCGATACCGGCAAAGCTTCTAAACCGGGTAGCTCGTTACAAATAAACGACACGCAAAAAAGAAAGGGATATTTTTTACATACGGCGTTGGTAGAAGAAGGTTCCATTAAAATCGGTGACAGGCTGGCACTTATGGTTGATGCCGGACGAAGAACGGATATTACCAAGAATCATACATCAACCCATTTATTACATGCGGCTTTACGGGAAGTATTAGGTCATCATGTTGTTCAGAAAGGGTCACTGGTTAACAATGAAAAACTACGGTTTGATTTTTCACACAACAAACCCCTGCTCGATTCGGAACTTAAAGAAGTGGAATCAAAGATCAACCATTGGATATGGAATAATTATACTGCTGATATTAAAGAGATGAATTATCAGGCTGCCATTGATACCGGTGCTATGGCATTGTTTAATGAAAATTATGGAGGTAAGGGTGGTGCGCTTTGGTAATATATCTATTGAATTGTGCGGGGGCATACACGTTAAAGCAACCGGTGAAATCGGCGTACTGCTTATTAACCAGGATGCGAGCGTGGCTAAGGGAATAAGAAGGATAGAAGCGGTAAGCGGACCTGTTGCCTATCACCAGATCACTGCTTCACGCCAGGTATTACAAACTGCCAGTTCCTTATTGGCTTCCCGTTCTGAAAATTTAGTGCTGAACATTGAAAAATTAAAAAAAACAGCGTCTGCAAAAACAGTTGCACCTCAACAAGCTCCGCTGGCGGTTTTGTTTCAAAATGAAACATTCATTGAAACACCTGAAGGTGCAAAAGTATTCATCGCCCGTCTGGACCTGGATGCCGGCGCCGTTCAAAAAGCTGCCGATCAGAAAATGGCTACAGAGGAAGCCGATATTGTTTACCTGGCCTCGGTAACGGAAAATACCATCAAAGCCCTGGTAACAGTGACCGCTAAATACCAGCAACTTCATAAGGCCGATGTTTTATTAAAAAACTGGCTGGAGCCATTTGGCGGTAAGGGTGGCGGCAAAGCGGCACTGGCAAAAGGAGGAATAAAAGAAGCGGATATAATTGACGAATTGATGGGATCTCTTAATGATGTTTTTAATGTATTTTGAACTGCGATGTAACTGAATTTATGATGGACCATGATTAGGTCAAATCATAGTCCATCATAAAATCATTCAATTCACAGTTTAAAACTTCCTGTCTGCAGATTGAAAGTCGATCATCCATCCCGGATATTCAGGCGACAGTTTGCTGATCTCATCCAGCTTTTGCAATTCTTCCGCACTGAATCGTACATCGGTCGCCTTAAGGTTATCCTCCAGTTGTTCCATTTTTTTAGCCCCGATGATAACACTGGTTACTGCCTGCTGGTGAAGCAGCCAGGCAAGTGCAAGCTGCGCTACCGATACATTTTTTTCTTTGGTCATTGCCTGAAGCTCATCAACAATATCAAAAGCTTTCTCTTTATTCACCGGTGGAAAATCAAATGCAATGCGTCGTGAACCTTCTTCAGCCTGTGAATCACGGCTGTATTTTCCGCTGAGAATTCCACCCGCCAACGGGCTCCAAACCATTAAACCGGTTTTTTGATCTTTCAATAAAGGAACTACTTCACGCTCCAGGTCCCTGCCGGCAATAGTGTAATAAGCCTGCAGCGATACAAATTTTGCCACTTTGTTATAGGTGGAATAAGATAATGCTTTCAT
>CAXSIE010000673.1:0-359 GCA_964237295.1 uncultured Flavihumibacter sp.
GCTTCTGTTTCAATCAATCTGCCGATATCTGCAATTCTCACTCCGGCATTTATCTGGCTTATAGCCAGATGCAAAATTTTTTTTGAAGCATTTACTAACGGATAATGTTTATGTATATCTTGGCCCAATACAAATGAACCGCCGTTATCCGACCAGTATCCTTCCATTTCGGCAGATACATCGATATTAATGAGGTCTCCTTCTTTAAATATTTTTTTCTGTAAAGGGATGCCATGCGCTATTTCATTGTTAACACTTATGCATGTCCATCCGGGAAAGCCGTAAGTTAGTTTGGGCGCAGAAGCTGCTCCCCAATCGGATAATATTTTTCCGCCAAAGCTGTCCAGTTCTTTTGCAGT
>CAXSIE010000673.1:369-2261 GCA_964237295.1 uncultured Flavihumibacter sp.
AGTCATCCCCGGCTTAGCATGGTCTCTCATCTTTTTTAGCGTGTTTGCAACGGCATTGCTGATTTTTTGCATTCCCGAAAGTTCAATGTCAGATGTAATAGACATAAATTTTTTTTAAGTCAGGTGTAAATACGAAGCAAGTTCTAATTGTATTATCTACAAATAATTCATCAAATTGTTTCTATATGCCATCTTGAAAATTATAGCGGGCGCTATTAGTCATCTGTATAGTATTTTAAACACGGAGAAAAAAAATCTTACAAAATTTAAGATGTAATTTCATGCTGTATTTTAATAACTTGTACTAATTATCTCTTGGCTGAAAATTATTATTACTACTGATGAAATTATTATTATTGTACCTCAGGCCGTATAAATGGCTGATCGGTTTATCATTGTTACTGGCTGCAATCAATCAGGTTTTTTCCATGCTGGACCCTTATTTCCTGGGTATTATTATAGATAAATTCGCCGCGCATCCGCATCATCTAGGTCATTATGATGCCAAACATAATTTTGTTATTGAGAGGCCTAGGGAACAATATGAATTCCTGCTGGGTGTGTTGAAATACCTGGGATTCCTTATCGGCGTAGCTATGATATCAAGAATTGCAAAGGCGTTCCAGGATTATTTCGTAAACGTAGTGGTGCAGAAATTCGGCGCCAGTCTTTTTACAGACGGTTTAAAACATTCCATGAAGCTGCCTTACCAGGAATTTGAAGACCAGCGAAGTGGCGAAACACTGAGCATCCTGTCTAAAGTAAGAACAGATACGGAGAAATTCATCATCTCTTTTATTAATGTGCTATTCGGTGTATTGGTTGGAATCGTATTCGTATCGGTATATTCTTTCAGCCTGCATTGGTCTATCATGCCTATTTACCTGGTTGGTATTTTTCTTCTTGCAATGCTCACCAGTGTGCTTAGTAAAAAAATAAAGGTTATCCAGAAAACGATTGTAAAAGAAACCAATTCTCTGGCAGGTTCCACCACCGAATCGCTGAGAAATATTGAACTGGTTAAAAGCCTTGGATTAACCGAACAGGAAGTGAAACGGCTTAATACCAATACCTACAAAATTCTGGGACTGGAACTCAAGAAAGTTAAAAGCATCAGGGCATTGAGTTTTATACAGGGAACTTTTGTAAACTTTCTGCGGCAACTGATCATGTTCACACTGCTTTACCTGATATTCCAGGATGTTCTTACCACGGGAAAATTATTAACGCTTACTTTTTATTCTTTCTTCATTTTCGGACCCCTTCAGGAAATTGGCAATATCATTCTTTCTTACCGTGAAGCCGAGGCTTCGTTGAATAATTTTGATAACCTCATGCAAAAATTGCCTGAGCCCAAACCAATACATCCAATACCTATCGGCAATATCCGCGAACTGGAATTTTTGAATGTGCGTTTTAAACACCAGACGGCTCCCCTGTACGCATTGGATGGCATCAGCTTCGATGTAAAAACCGGTCAAACCATTGCATTTGTTGGTCCTTCAGGGTCGGGTAAAACTACGCTGGTAAAATTATTGGTAGGCTTATATCGGCCTAAAGAAGGAGAAATATTGTACAATGGCGTTCCCGGGCATGATATAGACTTTGATACGCTCCGCACGCAGATAGGCTTCGTAACACAGGATACCCAACTATTTGCAGGTACTATCAAGGAAAACTTATTATTTGTAAATCCTGCTGCAACAGATGAGGATTTGCAGGATGTACTGGAAAAAGCTGCCTGCTTCAATCTGCTTGCACGCGCCGATAACGGCATCGAAACCCTGATAGGTGAAGGTGGTATAAAAGTTTCAGGAGGTGAAAAACAACGTTTGTCCATTGCCCGGGCGCTGTTGCGTCATCCTAAATTATTGATCTTTGATGAAGCTACT
>CAXSIE010000674.1:0-2255 GCA_964237295.1 uncultured Flavihumibacter sp.
AAAGCTTCGGTAAATAACTCACTCAAAAACAAATTAGCTTTCCCGGCACGGATTACGGTGGGATGCATTCCATTTTCCCGAAGAATATCCAATCCATATCTGAATGCAAAAGCAATCCCCTCTTGTGATGCCCGGAAGATATGTGCCCGGGTATGAAGGTTAAGGTTAATGTTATGAAAATGTGCTCCCACCAGTTTATTTTTCAGCATCCGTTCAACACCGTTTCCAAAAGGAAGCACCCTTAAACCCTCGCTTCCGGTTTTAATTGCAGCAGCTTCGGCATTTATCTGTGAATAAGTACTAGCCGGCGTCATCAGATCTCTGACCCACCTGTTCAATATGCCTGTTCCGTTAATACACAGTAACACGCCTAAACGGTTTAAAGATGTTGAATGGTTAACATGCGCAAATGTATTCACCCTTGATTCCTTATCAAAGGTCAGGGTATCGCTAACCCCGTAAATTACACCTGAAGTGCCGGCGGTAGCAGCCACTTCTCCCGGTTCCAGCACATTGAGCGACAAAGCATTATTTGGCTGGTCGCCTGATTTGTAAGTAACCGGGATACCAGCTTTCAAAAAAAGTTTATCAGCAACATCATTTTTTAATTTTCCGTGTTCTGAGAACACTTCTTTGGTTTCCGGTATGATGTTCTTATCAAAATCAAAATACCTGAGTATATCTTCTGAAAGCCGGTTCTCTTTAAAATCCCAGAAAATGCCTTCGGAAAGTGCTGAAATACTGGAGGAAATCTCGCCGGTAAGTTTCATTGCTATAAAATCTCCCGGAAGCATAATTTTATACACCTGTTGGTAAAGGTCCGGTTTGTTTTCTTTAACCCAACCGAGTTTAGCCGCAGTAAAGTTCCCCGGAGAATTCAATAAATGGGTCAGGCATTTTTCTTCTCCAATAGCATGGAAAGCCTTTTCACCGGTTTCAACAGCTCTGCTATCGCACCAGATTATTGAGTCGAATAATACATGGTGATTTTTATCAACCGCTACTAATCCATGCATCTGATAAGCAATTCCGATAACAGTAATATCCGAGGAATTATACTGGTAGCATTCGTGCATTTTCAGGATAGCGTGCTGCACATGATCCCACCACATTTCAGGAGATTGTTCAGCCCAGCCCGGTTTAGGGGAACTGATGGGCGTTTCATACTCCGGATACTGTGCGGAAGCAATACATTGCTGCGATTGCGCCTCTACTAAAGATACTTTTATAGAAGAAGTGCCAACATCTATACCTAGTAATAGCATTTAATTTCTTTTTGGTCAAGCGATTCATTCAGGTATTAGCCTACTTCATAAATCCGGATCATTAATTTTAACGAGTTGGGCACAAATTTAATAGAATCGGTAACATCTTTAAAAATATCTTTAGCCACGAAGACACAAAGGCACCAAGGAACACAAAGAAAATAATCTTTGTACCGCTTTGTGCCTTCGTGTCTAAAAAAACTCTTCTAAACCAGCTTTAAGAAAGGGAATAGTTGGAAGAGAGTTTATCAATTTCAGATCGTCAAAAATAGAAGAGTTATTATCCAGGAACCGGAATATACGATGTGGATGATTTTTACTGAAAAGGCGGGTGAAAATTTTATCACCAGGGAGTTTTCCGGTTGCTAAAACATTCAGCAACACGCTATCATAAAAATGATACCTGGGTGAGGCGCTTTTTTGCGCAGGATTTTTCCCCTTTAACAGATCCGCTACAATAGCAGCCGCATTTTTTTGAATAAACATAAAAGTATACCCTGTAGAGGCCTTGGTTTGTCCGCCGGCAGTACCCATATGTATGATATGATGTTTACTATCAGGAAAACGGTAGTTGGTCATTGGAATGGTTCCTGATTCCTCGGTAATTTTGGTGAATCCATTACAGTTAAGTTGGCTGCTTATATAGCTTTGCAGGTTATTATCATAATCATCCGGTTTCAAAAGTTGTTCGCTGAACATGGTGTATTCAACCAGCGCTTCGTTAGCGGAAAAAGGCATCACATAAACGAAAGCAGTACCATTATCCTGCGATACCCTAAAGTCCATTAAGGTAGCCTGACCTTCATCAAAAACAGCTTCACCGGTTTGTATAATCCAGCCTTTGAAATGCTGCAGCAGGTAAAATTCTTTTTTGTGGAGAGCCGGTTTTTCAAAAAGAATACTGTTAAAAATATAACCGGCGGTAATTTTCTTTTCATTTACAGTTAAGGATGTTTCGTGCTGATCACTGTGGAGATTCTGAACATTGCC
>CAXSIE010000675.1:0-2242 GCA_964237295.1 uncultured Flavihumibacter sp.
AAATCCGACTTCAAATGTTCAAGCTCTCTTCCCGATCTGTCGGTCCGTCTTTCAACTATCTGATCGTTACTGATGGTTAAGGTGTAATTTTTATAGACAGTATCCGTTATGGTGCTAATCGGAAAATAGGTTCCTAAACAACTCGTATCAACAGAGTAGGTGCTCTCCATCGTATCAGGAGGACCGGAGGGTATAATAAAAAAAAATGTCAGCCATGCTACCATATACAAAGCGAATGAAATATGCTTCGCTTTAATATCGTTTAAACTCAGTTTCATTTTAATATGTATAATGATTTGTGCCGGATACCGCAGCTTAAGGTTAGGAAACTTCCTCTAGGTACCCGGTTTCATTATAATTTATTAGTCGTGAAATGCATTCATAAGTGAACACAATAATTAGAAGGCAAGTTCCATTTTAACACTTCTGAAATTATGTTAAAAATTATGTATACAGGCCTTATAACATTTACAATCTCTTACCAACCATAGAGCTATCTATGTCTTTCTATGATAATTCTTACAATAAAAAATAAGGAACTTTCTTACGGTGTTATTTCCTTTTTTTATAAGAATGGGATCTAGTTCTGTAACGGTATCAAAGAACCTGTTAAGGGATGGAGGATACTGATTTTCCTTTTGTTCATTTTTGAAGTTTGGAATGGAATTTATAAAAATAGCATCTCTTCCCTGCAAAGCGGATAAGTCCGTACCGATAAAATCAAACTGAAGGGCATTTTCACCAATAACATTCCTGCTGTAAACCATATTTGTCATATAAAAATTTAATACAGCGGAGGTCTTGTAGTCATCGGCAGAAAAAATAAATGCGTTCCGGTATTTATTTTCGAGTTGCTTTACCTTAACTGCAAGCTTATCCCAACCCATCCAGGTATCATCTGATTTTATCAGAACGGGATAAAATACCACTTCTACCGCTAAAATCAGGTGAACTGATAAAGAAAATATCAGTTGATACTTTATCCATTTCTCACTAAAATATTTACTTACTAATATGATACCTGAAATATAGGCCGGCATCAACCAATTAAGCTTTACCCAGTAGATAAAAGAAATGACAAAAAATCCTGTAAAGACAGGTATAAAAAAACAGAGCAGGAATAACTGTTGTGAAGAAACAAACTTGTGTTTGAACAAGTACTTCTTACCAATTTTATACAAAAAGAAAAAAAAAGAAAGAAGAAGTATTGGTAAAAGAATGGCTGACTGATGGCCTAATACACCCAGAAAGCCAACCGGATCTATATGGATACCACCCATTGATTCCATTCTTGATGCTGATTGAAATCGGAACGAGGCAAAATTATTCTGTACATTCCAGATAATCACCGGACTGATAGTGATTATAAAAAAAGCCATTCCTAACCATACCCAGGGGGAAAGCAATAGCTTCCGGTATTTGCTTGACATCAAAAGAAAAAGTAATACTCCTGCCGGAAGAAACAATCCGGTGTACTTACTGTCAAAAGACAATCCCATCATTATTCCGGCGAGTATCCAGTACAGGCTCTTTTCCAAAAAAACAGCATGATACAAAGCTATTAACGACAGGCACCAAAATAATATAAGAGGCACATCAGGTGTAGAAACCAGGGATAACAGTGTAATCATGAGGGTTGAAAGCAACAGGATGATCGCCTTTTGTGCAGCGTGGTTGCTGAGGAATAACCGGGCAAGTTTGTAAAATGATATAACGGATAATAACGTAATGAGAGAATCCGCTAATTTCAGGACAAACACTTTTTTGCCAAAAACAACAGTAAAGAACCGGAGAATGTATGCTATAGCCGGAGGATGATCATAGTAAGAAAGTGCCAGATGTTCTCCATAGAAATGATAGTATGCATCCTGCGGCATCAGTCCCATTAAACCGATAAATGCTAACCTTACCAGAAGTATAAGAACAACTAAAAGTAAAATGATTTTTTGTTTTGAAGTCAGCTGAACCTGCCCGGTCACTTTCATTATATCCATACCTGCAATGATGCAATAATAATTCCATTGGCACTGAAACTGTCAAGAATAAATAAATATAGGTGGTTCACAGAGAAGTGTCCACCGATCCTGTGTGCCTTGGCTTCTCTTTGCGGTTAAAAAAATCCTGCAACAAAAGTATTAATCATAAAATTGGATTAACTTCCAATAACTTTATTACATGCATCTATACCGATATCTTTTAGTAGCAACCATTATCTTTTCAGCCTGTAAAAAGCAGGCCACCA
>CAXSIE010000676.1:0-2230 GCA_964237295.1 uncultured Flavihumibacter sp.
CAACATGGCGCCAACATAGTAGTTGAATCGGCTACCAAATGGATCGGAGGCCATGGCACCACGATCGGCGGCGTAATCGTTGACGGAGGAAATTATAACTGGGGCAATGGAAAGTTCCCGCAATTCACCGAACCTTCGGAAGGGTATCATGGTTTAAAATTCTGGGACATATTCGGCGAAGGAAATCCTCTTGGTATGCCTAATATTGCTTTTATCATTCGCGCAAGAGTGGAAGGCCTTCGTGATTTCGGATCATCACAGGGCCCACGGCAATCAGAAAATGCGCTGGCTTTGGCGGAATGGTTAGAACAACACCCACAGGTGGATTTTGTTTTATACCCGGGCTTAAAAAGCAGTGCATATAACCAACTGGCAAAAAGTTACCTCACAAATGGTTTCGGAGGTGTGTTGCAGTTTGGTATTAAAGGCAGCAAAGAAAACGCTTCAAAATTTATTAATGAGCTGAAACTTATCAGTCATCTTGCCAATGTGGGTGATAGTAAAACACTTGCCATTCATCCGGCATCTACAACGCATGAGCAGTTAAGTGAAACCGAACAAAAAGCATCAGGTGTAGAGCCGAACATGATAAGGATATCAGCAGGTATTGAACATATTGAAGATATTAAAGCGGATATAGAGCAGGCGATTGAAAAGGTTTTTGCTACTGAATCTGCTGTAACGTTTTAATGACTAATTGATAATGATTAATTATTAACGGTTGATCGTTGATAATAAGTAATAACCAATTAATATAATTTTATTAAGATTTAATCTTACCGTTAATCATTAATAATTAATCATTAACCATTTTCCTATGGCGGAAGTTTTTTTTCATAACGACCCATTGGTGCTTGAATCAGGCATTAGTTTACCGCAGTACCACCTGGCATATACCACCTATGGGAGGTTAAATGACGCTGGTGATAATGCAGTCTGGATTTTTCATGCGCTTACTGCTAACAGTAATCCTCATGAATGGTGGCCGGGACTTGTTGGCCCGGGCAGGTTTTTTGATCCGGCCAAATACTTTGTTGTTTGTGTAAATATGCCCGGTAGCTGTTACGGAAGTATCAGTCCGCTTGATAAGAAGCCAGGTGAAAATGTACTGAATGAATGCTGGTACCACGACTTCCCATTTTTTACTCCCAGGGATATGGTTCATTCCTACAAGCCTTTACGTGAAATGCTGGGCATAAAAAAAATTCATATCGGAATCGGAGGCTCGATGGGAGGACAGCAGTTACTGGAATGGGCCATTGAAGAGCCTCAGTTGTTTGAATATGTTTTTCCGATCGCTACCAATGCTTTTCATTCTCCCTGGGCTATTGCCTTTAATGCTACGCAACGCATCTGTATTGAAACGGATAAAACCTGGCTGAATAAGGATCATAAAGCGGGGATAACCGGCATGAAAGCAGCAAGAACAGTGGCACTTTTATCTTACCGGAATTATGATACTTATCAGTTAAGTCAGGCAGAAAACAGTACCGGAGTGATAGATCATTTCAAAAGCGACTCCTATCAACGCTACCAGGGTGAAAAACTGTCAATCCGGTTTAATGCCTTTAGCTATTATAAATTAAGCCAGTCTATGGATTCTCATAACGTAGGTCGTGGCCGTAAAAATGCAGTGACTGCTTTACAGCAGATAACAGCAAAAACGCTTGTCATAGGTATAAAAACCGATATTCTTTTCCCGGTCCCCGAACAAAAATTCATTGCTGAAAATATTCCGCATGCGTCATTTGAAATGATTTCATCCTTATATGGTCATGATGGATTTTTGCTGGAGTATGAACAGATAGAAAGATTAATAGATGCCTTTACCAGAGAAGCAAAATCAGGAAGAACTGCTAATGAAAACATACCCGAACAGCAGCTTTCTTCAAATAAGTTACAAATTATAAACTGAAGTATGGATGCACATAAACAATTAACAATAGGATTATTTGGATTTGGTGTGGTAGGTGAAGGCTTGTACAAAGTGCTGCAACAGACACCTTCTCTTAAGGCAAGTATAAAAAAAGTTTGTATTAAACATCCCGGGAAGAATAGGAACGCACCGGAAGAACTGTTTACCATTGATAAAGATATCCTGCTGAACGACCCGGAGATCAATGTAATAGTAGAAGTTATTGACGACTCTGTTGCTGCTTTCCAGATTATTTCAAAAGCTCTGAACAATGGAAAGTCTGTTGTAAGCGCCAGCAAGAAAATGATCGCAGAA
>CAXSIE010000677.1:0-1182 GCA_964237295.1 uncultured Flavihumibacter sp.
AATATGTATTATCATGAAAAAAATCATTCTGTTTTTGTTATTTATTTTTTGCACTCTTTTCTCACAGGCACAAAGCAACACTTTTGAAAAAGTAATTGATACACTTGGAAGTGCGGGTTCTTATTGTATCCGCGAAACGTTTGACGGTGGCTATGTATTTTGCGGCACCAGCCAGTATGGAGGGAATGATGCCGAAATAGTAAAGCTGGATTCCACAGGCCAGATCGAATGGGCTAAAACGTATGGAGGCCCTGGCATTGAAAGCGCGCAAACTATTGAGCAGACTCCCGACAGCGGATACATGGTAAGTGCAAGTTATGATTCGGGTCTGAATTCAAAAAGCTGGCTGCTCAGGCTGGACTCAAACGGAGATACACTCTGGACAAAAATATTTTCCGCCGGAAATGGTGGAACAGAAGTTAATTCAGGGAATAGCATGGCAAGCCTAAACAATTTTTTCTATGGTTTGACAGGCTATTTTAAACCTCCTTCTAATATTCTTAGTGCTTACTTTATAGGATCTAACAGTACAGGTAGTTTATTGTCAAGCAGGCTGTATAACTATTCTACATTCGGAACCGAAGCTTATTCGATTGCCAAAACCACAAACGGGTTTATAATAGCAGGATTAAAAGGAACCTCATCAAATTCTTCTGATTACTATTTAATTAGAACCAATATTTACGGCGATACTATTTGGACAGCAACTTTAGATAAATCCCAGCATGAAATTGCAATGGATGTTCAACAAATTGCAGACAGCAATTTTATAGTTGTGGGATATACATACGACCCGGTTCTTATTAAAACCAGTATTTATTTATTTAAGGCGGATACTTCAGGAAATATTATTGCAGCCAAACAATTTTATAGTCCTTACGAGCAATTGGCTTATTCCATACACCAGACTAATGATGGCGGATATATTATTGCGGGAAATGAATTGGATGCATTCGGGCGCCATTTATTGCTGATTAAAACTGACGCTAATGCAGATACGTTATGGACACGAAAGTATATAGTGAGTACAGATTGCATGGCATACTTTGTCAGGCAGACCAGGGATTTCGGTTATATCATAAGTGGCTTATCAACCAGTGGAATTGGAGGCACCTATATCATTAAAACAGACAGCATGGGAAGAGTAAACTCTCCAACCGGAGTTGCAGAAGTTAATAATGC
>CAXSIE010000677.1:1192-2211 GCA_964237295.1 uncultured Flavihumibacter sp.
TCTTTTCTGGAGATATACAATTTAAACAATCAGCTGGTTTATTCCTGCACTGCAACCAACGCAGCAAACGAAGTGGATGTAAGCAGCCTTCCCGATGGCATGTATGTCGTACTGTTGCGAACACAGGATAAAGTTTTTACTAAAAAGATAATTGTACAGAAATAAAGATAAATATTAAACTCTGCCGTTCTCTATTTGATTACATTCACCTTAAAATTATCTTTTTTGATTATTCTCAATATGTATTATCATGAAAAAAATCATTCTGTTTTTGTTATTTATTTTTTGCACTTTTTTCTCAAAGGCACAAAGCAACACTTTTGAAAAAGTAATTGATACACTTGTCAGCTCGTTTGCGAATTGCGTGCAGCAAACCTATGACGGTGGCTTTGTTATTTGCGGAGGAAGCAATCTCAATGGTAATGATGCAGTAATTATAAAGCTGGATTCAGCAGGAGTAATTGAATGGGCGAAAACTTACAGCGGACCCAGCATAGAAGGTGCAACCTATATCCAACAAACTTCTGACAGCGGATACATTGTTGATGGCATTTACGATGGAGGAAGCTCACACACCCAAAACTGGCTGCTAAGACTGGATGTAAATGGGGATACGCTATGGACCAAAACATTTGCCGTCGGAGCCGGTGGAACAGAAGCATACCAGCTAGCAAATTCTATAAGTGGTTATGCATTAACAGGCTATTATAAAACTTTATTACCCAGTACAGTCGATGGCTATATAATAACAACAGACACTTCGGGAACATTATTAGCTAATAAAATATATTCTTCAACCTTTGGGTCAGAATTTTATTCTATTAATTATGCTCTCCACAACGGATATGTGGTGACCGGTGCAAAAGCTTCAGGATTATCAACCGATGATGTTTTTCTGGCATTACTTGATTCAACCGGTGATACCTTATGGACAAAAAGCTATGATCACTCCCAAAACGATGTAGGTTATTCGGTTGAGCAAACCTCCGACAGAGGATTTATCATTGGTGGAATCACAT
>CAXSIE010000678.1:0-2210 GCA_964237295.1 uncultured Flavihumibacter sp.
CGGATCATAAACAGTTTTTGGGGCCAAAGGCACTAAGGCATGAAGAGGCACAAAGGATTTTTTGTATTCATTGTTTTTGTTTTCTTAAAGTCCTTTGTGTCTCTTCGTGCCTTAGCGCCTTCGTGGCCCACAGCGCAAAAAGAAGTTTTAAACAAAGTACCATCACCCTTCAGCTACAAACAATATCTTCGTACCACCAAAATAAATTAATTGCAAGTTTCTGTAATCATAGTTAATTATAATGTTAAATATTTCCTGGAGCATTGCCTGTACTCCGTACAGAAAGCAACAAAATCATTAAAAGCGGAAATTATTGTAGTTGACAATGCCTCTTCCGATGGCAGTATAGAATACCTCCTTGATAAGTTTCCTGAAGTAAATTTCATAGATAACCCAAAGAATCTTGGTTTTGCCAAAGCAAATAACCAGGCGCTACGCGAGGCTAAGGGTGAATATATTTTATTTCTAAATCCTGATACCATTGTTCCTGAAGATTGCCTGGAGCGATGTATTCAACTGTTTCAGTCGGACCAGCGGTTGGGGGCATGTGGTGTTAAAATGATAGATGGAAGTGGCCGGTTTTTGCCTGAGTCGAAAAGAGCTTTTCCTTCCCTTCAGACCTCTTTTTATAAATTATCCGGATTAACTCATTTATTCCCACATTCAAAGCTTTGCTAGGTACCACCTGGGTCATTTGCCTGAAGAAAAGAATAACGAAATCGATGTTTTATCAGGGGCATATTTTATGTCAAGAAAGGAAGTATTGAATAAAACAGGTGGTTTTGATGAGCGGTTTTTTATGTATGGAGAAGATATTGACTTAAGCTACCGCATTCAGCAGGAAGGATACAAAAACTTTTATATAGCCGAAACCTGTATTATTCATTTTAAAGGTGAAAGTACCAGAAGAGGCAGCCTTAATTATATAAAAATATTTTACCAGGCTATGAGCCTCTTTGTAGAAAAACATTATAAGGGTAAAAATACCGGTGCTTTTAATTTTTTTATAGAAACATCTATTTGGTTCAGGGCCGGCTTATCTGTTACGAAAAACATCCTGGTTCCAAAAAAGCCAGGTTCAAGAGGTACCGGCATTAATACATTGATCATTGCCGGTGAAGAAGTAGCCGGAAAAGTTGAAGTGATTCTTAATAAAAATAATGAGAGGAGAAAGATCCATCTGTTAGTTCCGGGTGACGACTGGAAGCAGTCGGTGCTTTTGAATCCACCTCATGAGATCATTTTTGTGTATGGAACCTTTTCTTACAAAGAGATCATTTGTTATATGCAGGAGTTACCAAAAGATATCAGGTTCAGTATTTATTGCAGTAAGGCGCAAAGTATCGTGGGCAGCAGTTCTAAAAAAAGTAACGGATATACTCTGGCATAAGTTAAGTAAAAGCAACACCTTATGTTACATAACACCGGCACAATCCCGGCGGGACAGCATTTAAACATACTTTCTGCACCCAATAAGGGTTCTGGCAAAATTTATCATGTTGTTACTGCTCAATGTATTAATTTTATCATTCTAACCAAATTGCATTTAATATTAAATGTCTTTGTTTGAAATTTCATTGCCAGAAACCCTTGCAAGGGCATTGCGATTGCCAGTAAGATCTCCCCGGCGTCAACAAATCAAAGTATTAAAGAAAATATTAAAAAAAGCAAGGTTCACCGAATTCGGACAGCAATACCGGTTTGATGAAATATTACTCAGCAAACATCCAGAAAAAAAATTCCAGGAGGTTGTTCCCACTTTTAATTACAGCAAAATTTATAAACATTGGTGGCACCGCGCTTTGGAAGGAATACCAGACGTATGCTGGCCGGGAAAGGTAAAATATTTTGCTTTGAGTTCCGGCACTTCCGATTCTGCCAGCAAATACATTCCTATAACAAGCGACCTGATGCGGGGTAACCGGATTGTAATGATTAAACAGTTACTTACGCTTAGAACCTATACTAATATACCGGTCCGTTCTATTGGCAAGGGCTGGCTGATGATCGGTGGCAGCACCGACCTGCAAAAAGGTACCGGATATTATGCCGGAGACCTGAGTGGCATCACTGCCAGGAAGGTACCCTTTTGGTTTACTCCTTTTTATAAGCCCGGCAAAAAAATAGCCAGGGAAAAAGACTGGAATAAAAAAATGGAGGAAATCGTTGAAAACGCGCCTCAATGGGATATCAGCTTTATAGTGGGTGTT
>CAXSIE010000679.1:0-2177 GCA_964237295.1 uncultured Flavihumibacter sp.
TTGTTTCCCCGAAATAGCCTGCAGGAAAGAATTGATAACTTTATACCTTACTATGCCAAATACGGTAAGGAATTTATTAAGATGATCTACGATAACTCGCCGGCGCTAGAACAGGCTTTTGTTATTCTTGCCGAGAATAGCATATCGAATTGAAGTGTTTTTTTAACGCAGAGAACGGCCGGAGGAGGAAACGCAGAGGGCACAGAGGAATTCCTCTGTGCCCTCTGCGTTTCCTCCTCCGGCCGTTCTCTGCGTTAAAAGAAATGTTTGAACCGAAGAAAAACCCTGCGTCACATTAAGATTATAAACTCCGGCTACTCCTTCAACCTTATCTTAAATAAAAAATTCTCGCTTTTATTATTGCCACCAACCATGTGCAATTTTAATTTCTGATCTTTATCTGCCTGTATGCACAAAGACCGGACCTGTAGACCTCTGAATTTTTTATCTGTTTCTCTTAAAGCGCTTACGCCCGATTTTTCGTGATGCATTTTCAACCACACCGATATAACATTCACCTGAAGATCCGTCGTCAATAGGGTTGGCAGCATCTTGTGATGAAACGGTTGAAATAAGCCAGTCATTTTTATATGAGTAGGTCAATCCTGAAAGGGTTAAAAATTTTCCTGGTTTCTCTTCCAACTCTAATTTAACCGTTAGGATATCAGCAAGGTGCTGATTTTTCCAAAAGTCAAGTGAAGTAATGATGATACGGTTGTCAGCATGTGTTTTATTAGCCCGGTTGCACAAAATGAGCTTATCGTTCAATACAGTAACTGCTTTAATATCCAGTTCTTCAAATCCGGATTGTTTAAGCCTGTTGTAAAACACTGTAAGATCAAGTTCTTCTATTGCTCTTGTATTAAGGTTCATTAAAACAGCTTTATTACCGCCTGCTTCTGTTGAACCGGATCCTATCATAAGGATGAAAGGCAACTTATTAACCTGAATAATTGTGGTTGCTTCAATATCAGACATTAATTCTCTTGTTACCCGGAACGTGTCTGAAGCGAACAGGTTAATAGTTTCCTGTTTTTTCCAGTTTCTGTTCGTTACAAGAATATACCTTGGATCATCCCCCATTAAATAAAGGTTATCATCAAAAGATTCGATGCCAGTGCCAGGAGAAAAGTCCTTCAATTCTTTATAATCCAGTAATTTAATATTCATAAAAGCTTTTCAGTTATCAAAATTGTTTTCCCATCCGTTATGCTTCAGTTGTTCAACCTTTTTCATCACTTCTGCTTCAAGGTTTTTTTTATATGCTATTATTTTTTGTGCTACTGGTTCATTAAAAGCGCCGATGATGGTTGCTGCAAGAATTCCGGCGTTTTTAGATGCATTTAACGCAACGGTGGCAACCGGGATACCATTAGGCATTTGCAAAATAGAAAGGATCGAATCCCATCCATCAATAGAATTAGATGATTTGATGGGAACACCTATAACTGGAAGACTGGTAACAGAAGCGACCATCCCCGGAAGATGTGCGGCTCCGCCTGCTCCTGCAATGATCACTACCAATCCCCGGTCCCTGGCAGTTCGGGCATACTCGATCATTCTAAATGGAGTACGGTGTGCCGAGACTACAGTTAATTCAAAAGCAATACCCAATTCTTTTAGTATGGAGGCTGCATTGCTCATTATTTCCAGATCGCTGTCACTACCCATTATAATTCCTACGGTCGGGATCATTAACACAATTTGAGCTGCAAAGGAAAGACAAAAAAAACAAACGAACTATTTAGTGCAGTATGATCAGCATAGTAAACCTACCTCAAAATTTTTCCATGCAGCCTCAGCAAGTCCGTTTCTGCAACTTTAGTATTGTACCTTGCAGCAATAAGCCGGTCATACCCCTGTTCAAGACTGATCTGCGCTTCCCGAAGTTCCAGATTGGTGGAGACACCCTGTTTGAAGCGTTCCAGCGCTATATTTACATTCTCTTTTGCAAGCAGGATGTTTTCTTCTTCCAGCCTTAGCAATTTTTTATACAACTCATAGTTCTTATAAGCATTGTTTAAAGCAACGTCAATTTGTGATAACTGGTTGGTATAAAATACTTCCTGAACCCTGATGTTTAGTCTGGACTGGCTGATCAGTCTCCGTGTGTTAAAACCATTAACGATCGGTACTGATAGAGTAAGGCCGTAGTTCAGGCCCCTGTTCTGGTTAAA
>CAXSIE010000680.1:0-2169 GCA_964237295.1 uncultured Flavihumibacter sp.
GTAATGATCCTAATCCAGTATTCACGTTAACTTAATGACATTGCCCGAAGGGGTGACATGATTCTTTCTGTTTAAGACGCTATATGTCACCCTTCGGGGTTCGTGTTTGTGTGTAACATTTCCTATAATCATGACACCCCTTCGGGGTTTTAAACTATGTTGGATTTATTACCAGAGGGGCACTTACCATAGTGCCTCATACCCCATACCTCATACCTCATACCCATTACCCTTCCAGTTGCAGCTTATTCAAATTCTTATACACCCCATCTTCCAGCACCAGCAACTGCTGATGCGTGCCCGCTTCTTTTACGCTTCCTTTGTCAAGCACGATAATCTTATCGGCATTACGGATGGTGGAGAGCCGGTGCGCAATAATAAATGAAGTGCGGTTTTTCATCAGGTTGTCCAGGGCTTCCTGCACCAGCGATTCGGAGGCTGCATCGAGTGAACTGGTGGCTTCATCAAGAATTAAAATAACAGGATTCTTGAGAATGGCGCGCGCTATGGCAATGCGTTGCCGCTGGCCGCCTGAGAGTTTGATTCCCCTTTCTCCTACTATGGTCTCATACTTTTCGGGAAAGCTGTTGATGAATTCATGAGCATGTGCCTGCCTTGCCGCGTCTTCAATTTCCTGCTGTCTGGCATCAGGTTTTCCGTAAGCGATATTCTCACGGATGGTTCCTCCGAATAACAATACATCCTGTGGAACCAGTGCCATTTGTTTGCGTAATTGAGATAAGGGAAAGAAGCCTGCCGGTTTGCCATCGAACAAAATTTCACCGGCATCAGGCTCATAGAAACGCAACAGCAATGAAGCCAGGGTGGTTTTTCCACCACCGCTTTCTCCTACTACTGCAATACGCTGACCGGGTTCCACCTGAATATTTATATCTTTCAGCACCTGCATTTCCGGACGGGACGGATACGAAAAAGCGAAAATTTTATATTGTTTTTCTAACGGCTCTTGTATAACATGCACTGCTTCAGGTTCAGCCCGTAACAGTTCCCTGACTCTTTGAGTAGCTCCCAGGGTTTTTTGCAACTGGCTGTAGAGATCGGCGAAACCGGCCATACTGCCACCAACGAATGCAGTGTATACTACAAATGCCGTAAGATCACCGAATGATAATTGTCCTGCCTGCATGAGTCCGGCGCCATACCAAACCACCAGCACTATTGCACCGAAAACACTGAAGAGCAGGAAGGAAACAAAGAGCCCGCGGAACTTTCCATTACGGATAGCCATTGCCACTACCTGTTGAAGACTTGAGGCATACCTGTTGACCTCATACCACTCATTAGAAAATGATTTTACATTACTGATACCCTGTAAAGTCTCCTGAACGATGATGTTCGAATCTGCCAGCTTATCCTGCGTCTGCCTGGAAACTTTGCGGATACGTTTTCCGAATATCACTGCAATAACAACGATCACCGGCACGATGGCCAGCATTACACCGGTAAGCTTTGGTGAGATATAAAGAATGAGCCCTATGCCGATAACAAGTGTGAGCAACCCTCTTAAAACTTCCGCAAGTGTGGAAGTAACAGCATCCTGTATCTGGGAAAGATCAGCGCTAATCCTGCTGGATAATTCACCTACCCTTCTCTGGGCAAAGAAATCCATGGGCATGGAGATCATACGCTGGTAAATATCTTTACGCATATCGGCAAGGGCATGCTCGCCTACAGTTGTGAAAAGAAAGATCCGCATGTAAGAAAACAACATCTGTACCGTTAAAACGCCTAACATACTTAAGGCTATTATTCCCGGAGAAAATTTTACGGTTCCTTCTTTGATGGCATGCGCACTATCAATAAGTTGTTTTAGGAGGTAGGGAAACGACATGGTAGTAAGAGCAGAGAGCGCAATAAAAAGCAATCCTGCAGCGAATTTGCCCCGATAGGGTTTTACATAAGTGAATATCAGCAAAGCTTCGCGGAAACTTTCCCTGGTGAGTTTTGCTTTCGGCGATTCATCAGCCAAATTGCTATTGTTATTGTGTCTTGCCATTAAAATATTTTAAACTTTGTATCTATTAATACGGTAGACGATAAGGTAGTTATAATATTTTAAATGTTAATAAGTGTTAGGTTAAGTATGAAGTTATGTTGTGATGTAATGCAGGCTTTTGTGGATTTTTAACCACAGAGAGGAAAGCCGGA
>CAXSIE010000681.1:0-2146 GCA_964237295.1 uncultured Flavihumibacter sp.
TTCCGAAACTCATGTACCTGCCGCTGTAACCGGTCAGTTCGAGAATGGTAGGCACCACATCCAATTGCTGCACTACGTAATCATAATCGCCTTTTAACAATGGTTTACCGGGAGCATAGATAAAAAAAGGAATTGCATTGGTATTTACAACTGTAAATTTCTTTTTATCTGAAGGTGAAAGAAAATGATCGGCAATAAAAATAAATACGGTATTACCAAACCACTTTTCATTTTTTATTTTTTCAAAAAAAGAATGGTAAGCGTAATCTACATAAGATACACTGTTTTGCGCGGAATTCTGACCCGGGATGGCGAATTGCTTTTGCAGCTTTTCCGGAATAATATAAGGGGGGTGTGAAGAAACATTATAGAGGGTGGCAAAAAATGGAGGTTTTTTTTTGATAAGAACACCTGCGGCGTACAGAAAGAAATTTTCGTCATGAATGCCCCACGCTCCGTTGTAAAACCGGTCATCGCCAAAATCTTTCCTGCTGTAATAATTACCGATACCAATGGAATGAGTAAATTCTTTAAAGCCGAATGAATCATCCACGTCACCCAGGAAAAAACTGCAGTCATAACCCTCTTCACTCAAAATTTTTCCCAGTCCGTGTATAGAAGCTGCATGATATTGTGAATGATAATAAGGCACCTGCATGAAGGGTGGCAAACTTGCCAGGATTGCAACCAGGCCATGCGTTGATTCCCGGCCGTTATCGAATGCGTTCCGGAACACCAGGCTCTTTTTCATGAGGGAATCAAGAAAAGGTGTATAAGCTTTAAACTTGCTGGAGGTATCCAGGTAATCTCTTGCAAAGCTTTCCATTACCAATAATACAATGTTCGGCTTGTTTGCATTACCCTTTTTTGTACTGTTATGAAATATTTTAAACCGCTTATCAAGTTCACCGCTATTAAAATAATTTTTATCAACCAATTCCTTTTGCCCTTTATAATAAGAATATAACAGGTTAAAGCCGGTGTTGGACGCGAGATTGATAACTTTTGAAGGGAAGTAAAGCAATACCGTACTTGGAGATAAAGGGCGTGATTCAAATCCGCGTATGGCAACAAAGCAAAAAACCATAACAAATATAAAGCTTAATAACCTCCTCAGTCCTGAAGGTTCGTATGATGTTGTAGTATTGTTTTGTTCTCTGAACATTTTGCTGTATAATAAAACAGAAACTGCCAATAGTACTAACCAATACCAGCCTTTCAGGCAGTACAACCATACCAGCTTTATAGTAAACGACTGGGGAATCAGGTAAACTATTTCATAATTGATGCGGCGTTGGGTATAAGAAAAATAAATGTTGTCGCAAACCGATAATAAGATCAGGCATCCATTTACAGATAAAAAGATATTCATGAATAGCTTTCTCCATTTATGGAACGTAACAGGAAAAAGAGCAAGGAGCAACAATAAAAAAACATTTATCAATAACACCGTTGCTATATCAATCCTGATGGAGTAAATAAGCGCCCTGAGAATCATTAAGGCATCCAGATCAGAAAAATAAGTATAGTTTGTAAACAGAAATACTATCCTCAACATAAAGATTATCAGCAATACAAAAGAAATCCTTTTAATCAGGTTTGCGATACCGGATCTGAACCATCGTTTCATAAACGTTAAGTTAAGCATGAAATGAATTTGGTAAGTGTTTTTTATCATCCTGAACGTTGACACCTAACGGTTGATAGCCATAGCTCATCCCGCTTTGCAATGATTTTTATCCTACCTTCGAACTAAATAGTTGTTTAACTAACTAATTTAATTGTATGTCGAAGAGAATTATAAAAAAGGTTGCCGTACTGGGTAGTGGTGTAATGGGCAGCAGGATTGCCTGCCACTTTGCAGGAGCCGGATTACAGGTGTTACTGCTGGATATAGCGCCGGCTGAATTAAATGATGCTGAAAAAGCCAAAGGGTTAACTATTGATCATCCTGTGGTCAAGAACCGGATAGTAAATGAAGCTTTGCAAAGCGCCATAAAACAGCATCCTTCTCCCATTTATCACAAGGATTTTTTGAAGAGAATAAAGACAGGAAATTTTACAGATAACATGAAGGATATTGGCGGTTACGATTGGGTAATTGAAGTGGTGGTAGAAAGGCTTGACATTAAACAGGCTGTTTTTA
>CAXSIE010000682.1:0-2145 GCA_964237295.1 uncultured Flavihumibacter sp.
GGCGAATTAAAAGTTATTGCTTATAAAAATGGCAAAGAATGGGCAACTGATATAGTAAAAACTGCCGGGCTGGCTGCAAAGCTTGAACTAGTTGCAGACAGAAGCACTATTACTACAGATGGAAAAGACCTTTCTTTTATTACTGTGCGCGTATTAGATAATAAAGGAACGCTTGTGCCTGAAGCGAAAAATAAGATCAGGTTTGAAGTTTCAGGCGCCGGTGAAATAGCAGCCACCGATAATGGCGACCCGGCTGACCTTACATCTTTCAGATCGAAAGAACGTGCTGCTTTTAGTGGTCTCGCACTTGTAATCATCCATTCAAAAGATAAACAGGCGGGAAATATTAAAATAACCGCATCTGCAGATGGATTAACATCAGCGGAAATAAATATTAAAGCCCGGTAAAAGCTGAATAACAACATTACTGTCAGTAACAAAAAAACAACTCAAACACCTTCTGATATTACTGCAAAAGAAAAAGGTTAAGTCCTGGTGTGAGCTTAACCTTTTTCATGTTTGATATCATCAATTAAATATACCTGTTCACAATATTTTCAAGGTATTCCTGACGGCCGCTTTTTGCTGTAGGTTCGCCTGCTTCAATAGCATAAGCGCGAAGATCATCCAGCGTTAAATTCCCATCTTCAAATGCTTTGCCTTTACCGCTGTCGTAAGATGCATAGCGGTCTTTACGAAAAGCTTTAAAGTCTGATTTGTTCAGGATTGCATCGGCAGTTATCAAAGCCCTTGCAAATGTGTCCATACCACCAACATGCGCGTAGAAAAGATCGGTTGCGTCTGTTGAGGAACGGCGGATCTCGGCATCGAAATTAACACCGCCGCCCTGTAAGCCACCCACTTCAAGAAATACGAGCATGGCTTCAGTAAGCTCATTAAGGTTGTTAGGAAACTGGTCTGTATCCCAGCCATTTTGGTAATCGCCCCTGTTCGCATCCAGCGAGCCCAGAACGCCGGCATCGGCAGATACCTGTAACTCATGCTGGAAAGTATGGCCGGCAAGTGTTGCGTGGTTTACTTCCAGGTTGATCTTAAAATCGTTCAGCAGATCGAACTGGCGCAGAAAATTAATAACGGTGGCGCTGTCATAATCGTATTGATGTTTTGTTGGCTCACAAGGTTTTGGTTCAATAAAGAAAGTTCCTTTAAAACCGTTTTTTCTTGCATAATCTTTTGCCGTATGTAAAAATTTTGCCAGGTGCTCCTGCTCTCTTTTCATATTAGTATTCAGCAGGCTCATGTAACCCTCGCGTCCGCCCCAGAATACATAGTTTTCTCCACCCAAAGCAATAGTTGCATCCAATGCCGCTTTAACCTGGGCCGCTCCATGAGCCAGCACATGAAAATCAGGATTGGTAGAAGCGCCGTTCATATACCTGCGGTGGGAAAATAAATTGGCTGTTCCCCATAATAATTTCACGCCGCTGGCAGCCTGTTTTTCTTTGGCATAATCAACCAGGGCCTGTAGCCTGCGCTCATTATCAACAACATCATTGGTATAATCCACAATATCAACGTCATGAAAGCAGTAATAGGGCAGGTTCATTTTGGTGATGAATTCAAAAGCTGCATCCATTTTATCCTTAGCTCTTTCCACTGCATCGCTTTTTTCACTCCATGGAAACAACAGCGTACGGCCGCCAAAAGGATCTGACCCATCCCCACAGAACGAATGCCAGTAGGCACATGAAAATTTCAAATATTCTTTCATTGTTTTGCCAGCTACCATTTTGTTTTCATCGTACCATTGAAAAGCCAATGGATTATCAGACTGCGGGCCTTCGTATTTCACCTGATCAATTCCCTTAAAATACTCCTTATTACCGGTTACAATATTTGCCATAGTGTGTTTTTTAAATGTAGTGCCTGATATCGGATTTTGATAAATTAATTTATGCTTCTTTCAATTGTTTATTAAGAAACCGGAGCCAGTCCTGGTAGTATTCTTCGTATAAATCCTTGCCTGTAGGTGTTACCAAACGAACAGCTGCGGCATTTTTAAAAGCCTCTTTTGACGAGCTATATATTTTAGCGCCGATACCGGCACCAATAGCGGCTCCAACGCTGCCATCGCAATTATATAATTCAACGGGCACCTGTGTGGCGTTAACAAAAGCTTCGGTA
>CAXSIE010000683.1:0-2130 GCA_964237295.1 uncultured Flavihumibacter sp.
TTACAAAAAGAAATTTATTTAAAGAACTGGATATCCGCACATTCATCAATGCAGCCGGTACGCTAACGTACATGACCGGTTGCCTGATGCACGATGAAGTAGTGGCAACCATCAACAGTACTTCCAGGGACTTTTGTATGCTGGATGAAGTACAGGATAAAGTGGGAGCAAGAATCGCTGCAATGGTTCATTCGGAAGCAGCTACTGTAACCTCCGGAGCTTTTTCCGCTTTAACAATGGGACTGGCGGGTGTTCTTACTGGCATGGACCTGAAAAAGGTGGAACAGCTTCCTCATCTTGAAGGAACCGGAATGAAATCTCAGGTGATCTGTCAGAAAGCACATGATGAAAGATACAACCATGCATTTTTAAACACAGGCTGTACCATGGTATTGGTAGAAACAGTTGCAGATCTGGAAAAAGCTATCAATGAAAAAACGGCATTGTTGCATTTTCTTAATATCGCATCAAACAGTGGTAAAATCAAACACGAGGAATGGGTAGCGTTAGGCAAGAAACATAATATTCCTACTTCCATTGATATAGCAGCCGATATTCCACCCGTATCCAACTTATGGAAATTCAACGATATGGGTTTTGACTTCGTATGTGTGTCGGGCGGCAAAGCCATTCGCGGCCCGCAAAGTGCAGGATTGCTGATGGGCAGGAAGCATATTGTTGATGCCGCACGGTTAAACGCGCCGCCAAGAGGTTTTAATATAGCCCGTGGCCACAAGGTTAACAAAGAAGAAATATTAGGGATGTATGTAGCACTTGAAAAATATCTTGCTACCGATCATGATAAAGAATGGAAAGGTTGGGAAGCGGGTGTGGCATACATTGAAAACGCTGTAAAAAATATGAAGGGAATTACTACGAATATATCAGTTCCTGAATTAGGTAATATTACTCCCACTTTAAAAATCGCATGGGATCCTGAGAAAGTGAAATTATCGGGAAAAATCCTGAGAGAAAATTTGCGCAATGGCAGTCCATCCATTGAAGCAGGATTTGAAGGGCTGCCGCTTTATGCAAACCAGGCCGGATCAGATTCTATTGACCCTGTTATTGCAGCAACATTGAAAGGAAAGAATATAATTAACCTCACCGTATGGATGATGAAGCCCGGAGAAGAAAAGATCGTGGCCAAGCGGCTTAAAGAAGAATTTGCCAAAGCTGCTGTATAAGAGGCATAAAACAATATTCCCGATAGGAATTTTTTCCTATCAGGATTAAAGAAACAGGTAATTAATACCTCAGATTATTTTATCTTCTTAACATTAATAGCACTAGGCCCTTTATGCCCCATTTCCACTTCGTAACTCAGTTTATCATTTTCCTTTACGGCTTCGGATAGCTGGTTCACGTGAATGAAAACACTTTCCTGTGTTTGCATGTCTTTAATAAATCCAAACCCTTTATCCTGGTTAAAGAAAGTAATTACACCGGTTCGTACTGCATCAACCTGTGCCCTGGCTTCCTGTTTGGGAACGCCGATTTCCATGTCTTTTGAATTAAATACTTTCTTTCTCCTGGGATCGGGAGGAGTATTTGTAAAATTTCCGTTCTCATCAATGTAAGCCATCATTTCATCTAAAGTTTTTCCCTTTTTAGTGTTGAGCTTACGTTCTTCCATTTTTTCCTTTTTTTCCTGCCTGTCTTTTAACTTTTTCTTTTGTTTTTCCTTTTTACCAAAGGTTTCCTGTGATTTAGCCATATTTTCCTAAAAATTTTTTGTGACTGACAAAGGTCGTCTTTTATTTCAAATCAGGCATTAATTAAATTATATAACAATTCAAGGTTGTTATGCTTTGTGAGTGATTTCTACAACTTCTTATAAAGTATATTACGGTATTGCACCTTAAAGGGCGGACCCACATGCATTTGAAAGCCAACCAATCCTTCGGGCACAAAATTCTTTATATCCTCGTCTATTACTACGCTCAGCAGTTGACCGTTAATAATCTGCATAATTACAGGCCCGCGTGCAATGATGTGATAATTATTCCATCCATTTACATTTATCACCCCTTTTAACAAGGTAGCATCGCCTATGGTAGCGAGGGTTTTAAACTTTGGTCCATCTGTTACGCGGGTAACTTCTCCCCGTCTGGATAAAACAACATGCCC
>CAXSIE010000684.1:0-407 GCA_964237295.1 uncultured Flavihumibacter sp.
TATATTATTAATGACCATGTTTATCCTTTTCCGAAAATCTTTTTTTTACAAGCCCATTTCAAATTTTGTTATTAGGCTGTTTTTTGAAAAGAATGAAGACAATGAATGATAAATTAGGTGCCGGTACTATTACCTCAACAGAAGATCTTAAAAAGGAACTTCTTGCAACCCGGCTTCGGATCCGGTTTAAAGAAGAGGAATTAAGAAACAGGGTAAAACAGGTTCCAGGTGAGTTGTTTTATTCTGGTGTGGATAGCTTTATTCCATCAGTACTCAGTGGTAAAGTAAGTTCATTTGCACTCAATGCAGGTAAAGGGCTTATCAACAATTTTTTTGTAAGAAAAGCTGTTACTGCCGGTAGCTATCATATTTTAAGTTCATTAAAGCCATCCGGTGTAGTTAGAAAG
>CAXSIE010000684.1:417-2127 GCA_964237295.1 uncultured Flavihumibacter sp.
CTTCAGGAATTGGTTCTCTTTTTAAGAAAAAGAAAAAATAAGCAACCATAAGTTGGTCGGTTTTTTTTGAAAACTGTTAGTGACTTAAAACCCGCTAATTTTTGTTTTCGTATCAGTATTTTTGATGCTGTTCCCTTACCTTTGCGGCAAATTTTATAACCCTCTTTAAAATACTTGCTATTTATGTCCAGTACAGGTAAGATCAAACAAATCATTGGTGCGGTAGTTGACGTGCACTTCGAGGGCGCACTACCGGAAATTTACAATTCCCTGGAATTGAAACGTGATAATGGTGATATACTGGTGCTGGAAGTTCAGCAACATCTTGGTGAAGACAGTGTTCGCTGTATTGCAATGGATGGAACGGAAGGCCTTATCCGCGGAACTGCAGTAACAGATACCGGCAAAGCTATAGCAATGCCAATTGGTGATGGGATTAAAGGGAGGTTGTTTAATGTAACCGGTGACCCGATTGATGGTTTGCCTGCAATTGATAAATCGAACGGCCGTCCTATTCATAATAAGCCCCCTTTGTTTGAAAATTTAAGTACGGCTTCTGAAATTCTTTTTACCGGTATTAAAGTAATAGACCTTATTGAACCTTATGCCAAGGGTGGTAAAATCGGATTGTTTGGTGGGGCAGGTGTTGGCAAAACCGTTTTGATTCAGGAACTCATCAATAATATTGCGAAGGGCTACGGTGGCGTTTCTGTATTTGCAGGGGTGGGCGAACGTACCCGCGAAGGAAATGACCTGATGCGTGAGATGATTGAAGCAGGCATCATGAAATATGGAGATGCTTTTAAGCATAGTATGGAAGAAGGTGGCTGGGATCTGGAGAAAGTGGATATGAATGAATTGAAAGAATCCAAAGCAACTTTTGTGTTCGGTCAGATGAATGAGCCTCCCGGAGCGCGCGCCAGGGTTGCCCTGAGTGGTTTAACAGTTGCCGAATATTACCGCGATGGTGATGGGCAAGGCCAGGGTAGAGACATCCTGTTTTTTGTTGATAATATCTTCCGCTTTACACAGGCAGGTTCGGAAGTATCAGCCTTGCTGGGACGTATGCCCTCGGCCGTAGGTTACCAACCAACACTTGCAACTGAAATGGGTCTGATGCAGGAACGAATTACCTCTACTAAAAACGGATCTATTACTTCCGTACAGGCTGTTTACGTACCTGCCGATGACCTTACCGATCCGGCTCCGGCAACTACCTTTGCCCACCTGGATGCTACCACCGTTCTTAGCCGTAAAATTGCGGATCTTGGTATTTACCCGGCTGTGGATCCTCTCGATTCTACTTCAAGGATCTTAACGCCGATAATAGTTGGTGACCAGCATTATGACTGTGCCAACAGGGTGAAACTCATACTTCAACGTTATAAGGAATTACAGGATATTATTGCCATTTTGGGATTGGATGAATTAAGTGATGAGGATAAGCTAACTGTAGGCCGCGCAAGAAAAGTACAGCGTTTCTTGTCCCAACCGTTTTTTGTTGCTGAACAGTTTACCGGACTTAAAGGCGTATTCGTCAGCATTGAAGACACCATCCGCGCATTTAACGCAATCATGGATGGCGAAGTGGATGATTATCCCGAAGCGGCTTTTAACCTGGTAGGAACATTGGAGGATGCGATGGAAAAAGGCAAAAAGTTAATTGCCCAGGCACAAGCGTAAGAAGCGTTCGGCTATCGGCAATAAGCA
>CAXSIE010000685.1:0-2101 GCA_964237295.1 uncultured Flavihumibacter sp.
GCAAACCTGTTATCAAACAGGAATAAGATAAAAGAATATTTTGCCAACTCGCCATTTGCGCATGTAAAGAGTATCGCGCATACTAAAGAAGATGAAAGGTTTCTTGAAAAATTGAACAACATCATCCTTCAGCATATCCAGGAAACAGCGCTTGATGTGGAAAAGCTGGCTAAATACCTGAACATGAGCCGCCCCACCTTCTACAGGAAGATCAAAGCCATATCGGACCCTAATGAATTAATAAATCTGACTAAATTAAAAAAAGCCGCGGAGCTGTTAACAGACACTACGCATGATATGAATATCGTATCGGAGGTAGTAGGTTATAGTTCAGTAAGAATGTTTGTCCGCAGCTTTCAAAAACAGTTCGGCATTACTCCTTCAGAATATATCCATTCACAAAAGAAGCATTAGTGCTATGTTAATCGTAAACGGTCGTATTGTCTGTCAGCCCTTCAAACAGTTTTTTTTATCCTCAGTGTACTCTGCGTAAAAAAAAATCTTAAAATGTTAGTTGCTACAATTCAATGCATACCTTCATACTTAACTCAACACTAGTTATGCCAGGTGTGACGGAACGCCTGGCTATCAGCTGGTAACAATTATTTACCGGCCGCTTTATCCTCATCCCATTGGTCGGTTCTGAAAGGAACGGCGGGTATTCCTTCCTTGTTCTGCAGGTTGGTAACGGCAAAATTTGTAAAGGCGTACCTCACCGCCACGGGCTTTTTTACTTTCGAAGAAGAAACGATTACCTGCCCGTTATTGATCACCGCAGTGGCGGGATAGAATATTTTATCTGCACCTGCAACAAAGAAATATTTCGGCGCGCCGCCATCATTGGTATTTAATCCGCCAGGTACTGTTACCGGCTCAAAATGAATAATCGCATTTTTGCTGTCGTAGGAAACGTAATCATATTGAGGGCCCTGGTATAAAACATCGGTCATGCCGTAGTCGCGGTTCAATGCTGTTTTTGCCAGCCTGATCCCTATCGGTTTCTTATTTTTGGGATGAAGGTTTTTTGCTTCGCCGACATCCATTGTGACTACCATTGCGGTATTGCTAAGGGCGGAAATGTGCTCCTGCGCTTCCCGGAAAAAGGCGCAGTCGGCTAATGTTGAATCTGCCTTATCATACCAGTAAGGAGCGATCTGCACATAATAAAAAGGCAGGTTACCTTGTCCGAAATTTCTTCTCCAGCTTTCAACCATCGCCTGGCTAAGCTTTGTATAACTCCCGCGTTCCATCCTGTTCGATTCTCCCTGGTACCAGGTAAATCCTTTTATGGAAAGATTGGTGAAAGGATGAATCAGTGCATTATACAATAAAAAAGGCCGTGTAACTTTCTCAAAAGAAAACCCGCCATTCATGGGTTCTTTTGACTTTGCGCTTGCCAGGTAAGGTTGCAGGTAAACACTGTCCAGTAACGGCTCGGCAGCCAACACATCTTTGGGAACATAAGCCTGTGCTGCCGAAGCCCCTATGCCGGTAAAAATAATGCCAACGGGTACGTTGAGCGTTTTATACAATTCCAGGCCAAAATGATAGGCCACGGCGCTAAAACTTTTAACGGTCTGCGGCGTACATTCCTTCCAGGCGCCATTGATGCTGTCTATTGGTTCGTTACTAAAGTTCAGTCCGCCATTGAACAAACGGATATCAGGATAATCGGCCGCAGGTATTTCTATGGCCGAATCAATTGTCTCCCTCATGCTGAACTGCATGTTGGATTGTCCGCTGCAGATCCACGTTTCGCCGATCAGGAGGTTGCTTAAAGTAATGGATTCGCTTCCGCTGGCTACCGTTATCTGGTGTTTGGTAAAATCTCCTTTTTTAATAACCGGCACGGATATGATACCCAGGAATTTATTGTCATTTTCAGCAGCCACGGTTACCGGCGTTTTCAACCAGTCTGCCGTTATCGTAACGGAGTTGCCCGCCCCGGCATATCCCCAGACTTTAAAAGGTTTATTTTGCTGGACTACCATATTGCTTTGCAGCACCGGGCTGATTTTTAGCCGTTTTGTTTGCTGACCCACTGCATAGTCAATTGCAGTAACTAAAAAAAACAGTAAGATGATTCCGGCCTTTTTCATGA
>CAXSIE010000686.1:0-1846 GCA_964237295.1 uncultured Flavihumibacter sp.
TAGGTAGATTATCCGCAAAGCATATACTGGTATATATAAATTCGCTCCTTCCAACAGTTCTTGCATAAGGGACATCTTCCGGTTGGGTGCCAAGCGAAGGCGAAGGCATTCGAAAACATGCGAAGCAGTTTTCGAAACAAGCGGGAGGAGTCCCGTTGCAAGGACAAAGCCATGCGGCTTGAGTTTGGAAATTAGCATTACAGCGGTTTTGCGAACTAAATAGGGTCTGCTGAAAAAGTCAAAGTATATTTTGTATTACATAAATAGATAATATTATTAGAATGAATATTGTAACTTATTCTATAACTGCTTTGCAGCAGAAACAGGGGTTCCATATGGCCTTGCAGGAGGGCTTTTAAAAGGGACAAAAATGCCCTTTGGGACAGTTTTACCAGATTGAGTATAAAGTAAATGCTCATAATCCAGCTTTCTGAGGTTTCCTTCATTCTTGCTTTGATTTTTTGTAAGCCATAGCCATTTTTTCCTTGCCCAAACTTACCTTCAATTTCATTTCGTCCCGCCATTTCTTTTTGTAGTTTTCGTTTTTCTGCACTGCTTGTTTTCGGCGGTCGTCCCAATTGCTTTCCCACGAACCGAATGGCTCTTTCTTTCAGATATTGCCGGTTGGCTTTATTGCCAAAGATGGCATCAACTGATACTTTTTGAGGATAACATCCATATATTTCTTTGTATGCTTCTACACATTGTTTTAATCGTATTCCTTCATTAAAATTATCCCAGCTAATGGTTTGCACATGCGTGTAGCCATCTTTAAGCATTACCAGTTGTTTACTGCCAAACTCTGTCTGCACCCGGTCTTTACCTCGTGGTATTGGTCGTACATGAGGTTGATAGAGGCTTACAATCCGATGCTCAATCGTTCGCTTATCTTCGGTGAACATTTCCTGTTGCTGGCGGTAAACCTCATGGATGACCTGCAGCAGTTTGCAATCTCTTTTATTCAATGCTGTTTTTAAAGTTGTATGCCTCTCAAGTAGTTTGTTGATGTACTTTATATCTCTTGATACATACTGCAGTTGGCGTCGCAAGCCTTTTCGTATGTCCTTCTTTGTTTTCTTTTTCTTTTTGGCAACGTTAAGGTATTGCTGGCGGGCTTTGTTTTTATACATCCTCGGCTGGCGCAACTTACCATCTTTACAAACTTTCGCTATCATTCTTTCCAATTGCTGACGGCTTTCATTGAGCAGCTTCAGATCGGTGGGATATTCTATTTGCTGCTCTGCCACCGTAGCATCAACCAGAAGGATTCCGCTATTAGCAGCAGAAGTATCGTTGTCGCCGGTAGTATTATTGTGCTCAATGGTATTTGACGGTTCAGTGTCCTGCTCTTCTTTATCATTAGCGCTGTTTGGATCAACATCTGAGGAGGTATCTGAGGGCGATGGAATAACCCCGGCTTGCTGCAGGACTATCTGATTGAACTCTTCCATTACATCCTGTCCTAAACGATAGCGGATGGTTACCAACAGTGAGGGATCAAAAGCTTCTTTGGTGGTAAAACTGCTTAACCCCACCAAATATTGCAGGTACATATTCTCCTGTATTTGTGCGACTACTTCACGATCATCAATGTTTAGCATATGCTTGATAATGACAGCACCGATAACCATACGGGCACTGAGAGAAGGTGCACCAAAATCACTGTTCATTTTTCTGTAGTAAATATTAGCCAGCTTATCCCAGGCAACCGAGTTAGCTAACTTTACCCAGCGGTTATCTTTATCCAGATGCTGGAGAAATGGGGTTTCAAAACCTTCCAGGGTAAGTTGTGATTGTGGAGTATAGCGTATCAAAGTGCAAGGATTTTATATGCTTATGACAATTA
>CAXSIE010000686.1:1856-2086 GCA_964237295.1 uncultured Flavihumibacter sp.
TCTGCATTCCTATGCTTTACTGTTTTTAGAAGTCCTAAGTAGCGAAATATTTTCCTGTTATCACAAAGACGTGTCTAATAGAAAAATCTTTAAATCAGAACTCAAAAGGTGCTATGAAAAACGATAGACAAACGGAGCGTCGCAAGCAAAGATCCTATGAAATACAACTGCTGGTTTCAAAAAAATCAAATTTAGACAGCTTCAAAAAGATTGCTTTGTAAAGGCATTTG
>CAXSIE010000687.1:0-365 GCA_964237295.1 uncultured Flavihumibacter sp.
AACTTCGTAGGATTTAGTGGTTTGCAATCCCATCAACTGGTTAAGCTGCTCTTTTAATTGAGCGATCAATGTTTGCTGTGTAAGTTGGGCAGCTCTTTGTGCATTCAGGTCAACTTTTGCTTGAAGCAACTCCGGTTTAGCTCCCAGGCCGACACTGAATTTTTTATCCGCAAGCTTTACCCTTTCATCATTAATGGAAATCTGTTCTTCAATGGCCCTTAACTGCTGTTTCTGCCGCACGATATTGTAATAATTATTGATTACTGCCGCCACGGTGGTCACCACTTGTTGCTTAACAGCAATTTCGCCCAACCGCTGAAACTCAGCCAGTTTCTCTTTGGTGGCGAACATTCTTAGTCCGTCAA
>CAXSIE010000687.1:375-2080 GCA_964237295.1 uncultured Flavihumibacter sp.
CAAATAATGTCCAGTTAAGATTAACCGAAACAACCAGGTTATTTGATTTGATGCCATCTCTTTCTTTTACGCTGCCGTCTGAAAGTTTCTGGTTCTGATTATTGGTGTTAAAAAGTCGTGAAGCATTGCCATTCAACTGGGGTAAAAAAGCACCAAGGGCATAATGATTGTCGATCGCATATGCGGTGGAATCCAGCCTGACTGTTTCAATATCGTAATTGGATTTTAATGCTGAACCGATTGCATCTTCTACAGTTAAAAAGTCCTGGCCTGCGGCTGTTTTACAAATAAATAGCGATATTGCCAGCAGTGAGTTCGAAAAAAATCTCATGAATATATTTTTAGGCATCTACTTTAACTGTTACGGTTTCATCCAGTTTACTTTTCTTCTTGGTTGAAGAAAGGAACGAATACATGGCCGGGATAACAAATAAGGTTAAAATCAAGGAGAACATAATTCCACCTACAATTACAAGTCCTAATGGCATGCGGCTCGTTGACGAAGCGCCTAATGATAATGCCAGCGGCAGCGCACCTAAAGACATTGCCAGGCTTGTCATTAAAATCGGGCGCAATCTTGCCTGCGCAGCAAATACGGCAGCCTCTATTTTATTCATCCCTTCCAGTCGTTGCTGGTTGGCAAATTCCACGATCAGGATTCCGTTTTTTGTTACCAACCCGATCAGCATGATCAGGCCAATCTGAGAAAAAATATTTAAAGTCTGGTCAAACAGCCATAAGGTTATCAGGCCTCCCGCAATTGCAAGCGGCACGGTAAACATGATGATAAACGGATCAATAAAACTTTCGAACTGTGCGGCAAGGATCAGGAAGATCAGTGCCAGCGCAAGCATCAATGCAAAACTTGTATTACTGGAACTTTCTGCAAAGTCTCTTGAAGAACCCGACAATGAGGTGGCAAATGTAGGATCAAGCACCTGTTTGGCTATTTGCTGCATTTCTTTTACGCCTTCTCCTACTGTTTTGCCGGGAGCCAGGCCGGAAGAGATAGTGGCAGATTTATACCTGTTGAAATGATAAATTGTAGGCGGCGTGTTTGCTTCTTCAAAAGTCACCAGGTTATCGAGTGAAACGGATACTCCGGCAGCGTTTCTCACATAAATGCCTTTAAGATCGGTGGGATCGTCGCGGTCGCTTCTTGCAACCTGTCCGAGCACCTGGTATTGTTTTCCTTCTTTGGTAAAATAACCAAGGCGTTCATTACTTAAAGCCAACTGTAAACTTTGCGAGATATCTTCTACGCTTATGCCAAGCTGGCTGGCTTTCATCCTGTCGATATTAACACGCAGTTCGGGTTTATTAAATTTAAGGTCTACATCAACTCCCTGTAAAACCTTATTGTTGTTAGCGAGGTCCAGGAGCTTGGGTAAAGCTTCTCTTATCTTTTCGAAGTCATTGTTTTGAATAACAAACTGTACAGGTTGCCCGCCCCTGCGGTTCACCGAAATAGTTTGTTCCTGTATGGCAAAAGCACGGCCTGCATTATATTTATTCATGTTACGGCTTACCATGTCCACCACTTGTTGCTGAGAGCGTCCCCGTTTGTCGGGGTCAACCAGACTAACCCTTACCATTCCTGTATTAACGGAACCGGAACTGGATCCGGGAGCCGTCATGCTTATAACAATACGTTTTTCCGGTACTGAATCAAGGATAAAGCCAGATAACCGGTCAATGTATTTAT
>CAXSIE010000688.1:0-2069 GCA_964237295.1 uncultured Flavihumibacter sp.
TAATTCCCCTCCTCCGGTGCAGGTAAAAGGTAAAGTGAAATCGGGCGGCGGAGAACCGCTTGCAGGCGCAACCGTTGCGGAGAAGGGAACTAAAAATACCGTTACAACCCTGGAAGATGGAAGTTTTGCCATTAATATCTCCGATGCCCGGGGAGTGCTGGTTATTTCGTATATCGGTTATGAAACGCAGGAAGTATCTGCGGCCAATGCTGCCACATCAAATGTTGTGCTGCAGCAGAAAGCCGTTCAAAGTGACGAAGTTGTTGTAATGGGATATGGCTCACAAAGAAGAACCACTGTTACGGGCTCTGTTGTATCCGTATCGGGTAAGGAACTCCTTAAGGCCCCGGTAATGAACCTTACCAATTCACTGGCAGGCAGGCTGCCTGGCCTTACTGCTGTGCAGCGAAGCGGAGAGCCGGGGCAGGATGGATCGCTGATCAGAATCAGGGGTGTGAACACATTGGGCAATAATGAAGCCCTGATAGTGATTGATGGCGTGCCGGGCAGGTCTTTGGATAGGATAGATCCCCAATCTATCGAAAGCATATCGGTGCTTAAGGATGCATCTGCCGCGATATATGGCTCACAGGCCTCCAATGGGGTAATATTGGTAACCACTAAAAGAGGAAAGGCGGGAAAACCGGTTTTTACCATTGACCTTAACCAGGGCTTTAATCAACCGACTGTTATTCCGAAAATGAGTGATGCGGCGGAATACGCTACTTTGTTGAATGAAATAAAAGGCGGCACCATTCCCGTGTACACAGCTGCTGAAATTCAGAAATTTAGGGATGGGTCTGATCCGTGGCATTATTCCAATACCGATTGGTTTGCTACTGTATTGAAGCCATGGTCCAGTCAGAATTATGTGAACACAACCTTATCCGGAGGAGCAGAAAAGTTGCAGTACTTCCTGTCGTTTGGTTCCAAAACGCAGGACGGAATTTATAAGAACGGATCGAACAAATACAAGCAATATGATTTCCGCAGCAATATCGACGCAACGGTATCTAAAAATGTCAAAATCGGATTTGATGTCGCCGGCAGGCTGGAGCAGAATCAACTGCCCAACAAAGGAGGTTCTTCTTATAGCATCTTTAATAAATTACTGATCGTAGATCCTACCAAATATGCTTATTTACCGGATGGAAAACTAAGCTCCGCACCTGAACATGGAGCCAATCCGGCACTCGTCGGTACCGACCAAACTGGCTATTCCAGGAGAAACAACTATACGGTAAACTCTAATTTTAAGATCGCCGTTAACATACCGTGGATAGAAGGTTTATCCATTACCGGCAATGCCGCTTACGACAAGGTTTTCGGATTAAACAAAGATTTTTTGACACCCTGGTATTTGTATTCATGGGATGGCCAAACGAGAGATGCCAGTAATAATCCGGTTACCATTAAAGACAAATTCGGCCCCGATCAGGCACAGCTTTCCGAATCGGTGAGTGATGTATCCAATCTGTTACTTAACGGTATTGTTAACTACGAAAAAAAGATCAGTAAGCACCAGTTTAAGGTGTTGGCAGGCATGGAATCCATCGTAGGCAAAGGCGATAATCTTACTGCTTTCCGGAAATATTTTATCAGTCCTTTTATTGACCAGCTTTTTGCCGGGGGAGATGCTGAAAAAGATAATAGCGGAAGTGCCTTCGAGAATGCAAGACTGAATTATTTCGGCCGGTTAAATTATGTGTTCGATAACAAATTGCTGGTTGAATTTGTGGGCAGGTACGATGGCTCCTATATTTTTCCCGAGAAAGGCAGGTACGGATTTTTCCCTGGCATTTCTGTCGGCTACCGGTTAGCCGAAGAAAAGTTCTGGAAAAACAATCTGTCTTTCATTAACAATTTTAAATTTAGGGCTTCATGGGGCCAAACAGGCAATGATAGAATTGCAGAGTGGCAGTATCTGTCTTCTTACCAGTTCGGCACTAACAGCTATATTTTAGGCAGTACAATAGAAAACAGGTTGTTGAGCGAATCCCGGATACCCAATCCGTTGGTTACCTGGGAGGTGGCCAATCAGGCTAATATCGGATTTGATGCTAATTTTT
>CAXSIE010000689.1:0-258 GCA_964237295.1 uncultured Flavihumibacter sp.
AAATACGATTGCCATCATTGGAAAAAGCCACTGAAACGATACCTCCGGAATGGTTGGCTACTATCTGACCGGAATCATTTTTATCATTTAGACTCCACAATCTTGCAGTACCGTCATCTGAGCTGGTAAGGACTTTTTTACTGTCAGGAGAAAATGCTACCGATTGAATGGTGCTATCGTGTGCGGAAATTTTTTTAAGTAATGTATTGACTGAATTATACAGGTATGCCGTATCGCCTGATGCCATCAGCATCATGC
>CAXSIE010000689.1:268-2014 GCA_964237295.1 uncultured Flavihumibacter sp.
CGACAGTACTGACCTCATCTTCAAAGGTAAAGGTGCTATCACATTTTCCATTTACATTCCATAATCGGGCTGTACCATCGGCAGAGCCGGTTAATATTTTTTTACTATCGGGAGAGAAAGCCACTAAATTTATGGCATCATCATGTCCCTGATACTCTTTCACCGGGATGGTCCATGTCCTGATGGTGTTATCGGCCGCACCTGTAAAGTATTGTGTTCCGTCAGCCGAAAAAGCGAGGTAGGTTATTTTTCCGGAATGACCTTTAAAAGTATTTAACTCAGTACCGTCTATGTTCCATAACTTAACCACTCCATCCTGGGAACCTGTAAGGATGTATTGAGAGGTTGGTGAAAAAGCCACGGCAGTTACAGGGGCGGTATGACCGCTGAATTCAACAGTATAATTGGTATCAGTTATATTCCATAACCTGGCTGTGTTATTGTTTCCACCAGATAATATTTTAGTAGCATCCGGTGAAAAAGCAGCACAGGTAATATAGTTGGGATGATGAATTATCATTTGATCTTTGGTATTAACATTCCATAATGTTATTTTAGTAAATAAAGACAATCCCTTCCGAAGGGGGCCGCCTGAAGGGTATATCAGGATCTTTGATCCATCCGGCGAAAAAACTGCATTAGCAATAAGATTGGTTGAAGTGAACGATTCGGTTTTATTATCTTCTACATTCCATAACTTTAATTTATAAGAGGAACCTAATAATACTTTTTTACTGTCCGGGGAAAAAGCCACTAGCGTTATGTAATCACTGTCTCTGAACTTTTTAAGTATTTGCCCATCCCTGTTCCTTAAAAAGGCAGAGTCGGCGGTACAGGTCAGTATTTTTGCCCCGTCGTTGGAAACAGCCATATTCTCGATCCTGTCCTGCCTGAAAGTAGTCATCTTTTTTCCTGAAATATCCCATTGTTCAACCGAAAAAGCTGAAGATAATACCAGTATCTTGGTGCCGTCTGCTGAAAAAACCGGTTTAAATCCATGAAACTGTAACGCTGTTGGTGCAGCAGTTTCTCCGGGGTGCAGCAAGCTGACCATATAAGCATACCCATTATCCATCGCCTGTAAATTATTGCTTTGCCAAACGGTTAAAGCGCTGTTATTATTAGGCGATGGCTGTATTATTGTAAAGCCAGAGGTGTCTTTGTAAAGGGTTTTATAAAAAGAGTTCCTTAAATACAACCTTTTAGCTGCGGATAGTATTATAGAATTAAAATTTTTTTGTAGTGCCGCTTCTTCAAGCCTAAGCGCGATGGTGGGATCCTTAACTTCCAGTTCCTGAGCCAGGGCATTTAATCTGAAAGCTTCGTATTGCACTTCTGCGATTCGTTGCGCAGCTTTAGCTTTTTCTTCATTTAACTTCGCATTGTTCCTTTCATTCATTGCCATCCTCGCATTCAAATCAGCTTTGTTTTTTTCTACAATCGCCCGGTAGGCGTACTGATTTGCACTGTCTTTTAGCTTTTCTACTTTTTGCAGGGCTAACCTGGTTTCATTGGTTTTTAGAATCGCTATTGATTTTTGCTTTTCCGCTTCTACTGTTTGCTTGGTGGCAATTTTTCGGGCGGCTTCTGCCTGTTGATAAGCAATAAGGAGCACAAATACTACCACAGCCATTCCAAGCATAATGCCTCCCAGCAGTAACCTTTCTTTATTTTTTTTTCTTCTGGCAGCTTTTACACTTTGTTTAAGGTAATTGATGTTTTTGTTGAAGTCACCGGTGTATTGTT
>CAXSIE010000690.1:0-2009 GCA_964237295.1 uncultured Flavihumibacter sp.
AGCATCATTGTAAAAAACAATCCGGTGCCTGCATTCTCTCTTGGTGCAGACACTGTAGTATGCACCGCCAATCCTTTTGTGTTAACGGTTAATCCGGCTTTTACAACCTATTTGTGGAATACCGGCAGCACTTCAAAAAGCATCAGCATAACTAATGATGGAGTGTACTGGTGCGAGGTAAGCAACAGCACAGGTTGCAGTTACAGAGACAGCATCCAGGTAACACTTAAAATTCCGCCTGTGGTTAATTTGGGAAAAGACACCACTTTATGCCAGAATCAATTTCCGTATCGCCTTAGCCAATCCATAGCGGGTGCCTCCTATCTATGGCAGGATGGATCTGCAGGTAATTCGTTTAACGTAATTGCGTCCGGCACTTACTGGTTGCAGGCAACGCTCAACGGTTGTTCTTCAAGAGACAGCATTACCGTGAAGTCTAACGCTGTACCTTCATTCAACCTGGGTGCCGATACTATTCTTTGTGCAGGGAACCGGCTTACCTTAACGGTTAACCCTGCATTCGCCGGTTATTTGTGGAGCACCGGCAGCACTTCAAAAAGTATCAATGTAACTACTGATGGAACATATTGGTGTGAAGCGATAAACAGTTCCGGATGTTCTTACCGTGATTCCATCAATGTTATCTTTAAACCTTCTCCTGTTGTAAGCCTCGGTAATGACACTTCCATTTGTCCAAACGCATTCCCATTTGTTATCGGACAGGTAATACCCGGAGTCAGTTATTTATGGCAGGACGGATCAACCAACTCCCGGTATACCGTTACACGGCCCGGAACCTATTCAGTACGGGTAGCTTTAAATGGTTGTTCTGCAGGAGATACCATTTCTATTGTGGCTAATACTGTAAATTCATTTACATTGGGTGCCGATACAACCCTCTGTTCACCTGTTCCCCTCACCTTAAAGGCAAATACAACAGTCTCTAATTATTTATGGAATACGGGAAGTACAGCCCCATCTATTACAGTAAATACTTCAGGTGATTACTGGTGTGAAATAAATCGCGGAACAGGATGTGGTTTTAGCGACACGATAAAAGTTGTTTTTGCAGCGCCTATTGTATTTTCTTTAGGCAGGGATACTGTTATTTGTGATAATAAAACTTTGCTGTTGGATGTAAACAATAAGGGAGACAGTTATACCTGGCAGGATAACTCGAAGCAACCCCAATACATGGTAAGCAAATCAGGCACTTATTATGTTGCGGTTACTAAAGGAACCTGTGTTAAATCAGATACGATCGTTGTTACTTATAGTGGCCAGACATTACCTGATTTAGGCGCTGATAAAACAATATGTCCGGGTGAAGAAATACTGCTTGATGCAAATGTTTCAGCAAACGCTTACCTGTGGCAGGATGGAAGCACCGGTAGAACCCACAAAGTAACAGCTCCCGGAATTTACAGCGTGCAGGTTATTAATGAATGCGGAACAAATATGGATGAGATAATCATCAGCTCAGGCGCTTGCAAGCTGATGATTCCGAATGCATTTACGCCCGGAAAAAGCACCAATGCTGTTTTCCGCGTTCTTAAAGCTTCGGATGTAAAAGATTTTAACTTCCAGGTGTTCAGCCGCTGGGGCCAGCAGGTGTTCCAGACATACAAGCCATCCGAAGGCTGGGACGGGAAATACAAAGGTATAGAACAACCGGCGGGAACTTACGTATACACGGTATCCTATACGGATGCTACAGGCAAAAAAGATGTTCAGAAAGGAACCGTTATTTTAGTAAGGTAGCGCTCCTTTAAAGTATTCATTAAAAAATCAGGCAATGGAAAAATGATTGGGAACAAGCGAAGTCTTGTTCATTTTATGAATGGCAGGAAAGGAAAACAATCGCTAACTTGTAAGCTTTTGATCTATCATAGTATCAAATCACCGCAACTGAAATTGCTTATAATGAAGTAGCCGGTACTTGCTTGTACCGTTGGTTTACTAAAAGAATACCGATCATATGAATGGATTTAATGTTGCTGTTATCGGAC
>CAXSIE010000691.1:0-287 GCA_964237295.1 uncultured Flavihumibacter sp.
ATTGGAATAATTCCCATAGAGAGTTTTCACTTCGTAGCCTTCAGCTCTTAACTTTCACATTCCACCAGTAAGTAAACTTCAACAACAAAGCCCGGTTGCGTACTGAAAATGGTGAGGGCAAATAATTATCAGTGTATACAATGAACAGGTCAGACGCCGGCTTATACCGCCATTGAAATCTTGTGTTGAGATTGATATTATTTAATTGCTCATTGTATTGGATAAATGTTGTAAAAAACAATTTGTTGGTCATGGTTACATCTATTCTGGGGCCAATAAGCCAGAAC
>CAXSIE010000691.1:297-1120 GCA_964237295.1 uncultured Flavihumibacter sp.
GCCGGCAGGTTTATATTATTGTACGAGGCATTAACAGCCAAACTTACATAAGGCTGAAAACGATAACCCACATTGGCGATTATATTATAACGGTTTCCATTTGCATAGTAGCCACCGAAGCGTGCCGAGAAGCTATAAGTAAAAAGGCTTTTAGGCTTGGAAATAAGATCAGTTCCCCAAGCCTCCCAGCGATGCTCAGTTCCACGGGCAAGTGTATCTTTATTAAAATTAGTTGGATCGAAGGGTCGCTGAAGCTGAATATAGTCATGCGCTGCCCATACATCAAATATTGCCTGGCTGCGAAGATTAAAATTATAAGCCAGGTAGGCTTCATCATCTGTTCGCCTCAAAGATTCATTATTGTACAGAACATAATAAAACTTTGGACCGTGTGACAAAATTTTTCCACCGGCAGGAAAAAAATAATAAGAAGCCTGGGGATTTATTTTTACGTATGCATTGCGTGGTACATAACCAACCTCTGCATTATAGTTCTTTCCTACATATTCCTGCTGCCAATACAGAAGCCAGCGACGACTGCTATATTGCAGATGCGACGCATGCACAAAATCATTATTTTTCAAACCGGGCGTAAATGATTTCAGGAACATTACTTTGCCCGTCCACACATTATTAGAAGAAGCAAGATTGTATTCAATACCAACGTTCCTGTTATAACCGGAATAGACTGGCTTACCGGAATCGGCTTTGCCTTTATAATTTATAGATTGCTTATTGATAAAAATAAACCCAATATTCGATCTTGAGAAAACACGGCGTTGCACGGAAGCCACTACAAAATTCTGTATGGGTAATCCTGTTT
>CAXSIE010000691.1:1130-2006 GCA_964237295.1 uncultured Flavihumibacter sp.
CATATCCATTACGCCTATTCTCCAGTTCTTACCGGGCTTACCGCTTATTCTTGCGCCAAAATTTATGGGGGCATTCAATCCAATTCTTCTCGAGAAAAAGGGGCGTATAGAAGGATAACCAAAATTTGCAAACAGGTCGCCGTTCTCTAAAAAAAATTGCCTCTTTTCAGGAAAAAATAATTCAAACCTGTCGAGGTTGGTTACCTGCTGATCTATTTCGACCTGTGAAAAATCAGGATTTACAGTGAGGTCTAAATTAAGAGCAGAGCTTATTGCAATCTTTGCATCTAAGCCAACATCATTTCTAAATTTTTCATTTGTATTAGTTTCATGATTTTTACTTATGCCGGACAGCACGTAAGGAATTAGAGAAATATTAGCGTTGGAAACAGGTGGCGGCTCGTCCCAAATAATATTACCTGTATAGGCAAGAGACGCCGTAGGAAATTGCCGCGGTACCGGCGCCCATGAACTTTTCTCTGGTGTTCTCAGATCGTTACGGCTAAAATTAATACCCCATGTATTTACACCTTTTTTATAGCGTATGCTTGAAAAAGGAAGTGCCATTTCAAAAACCCATTTGTCTCTATAATTTTTTACCTGGGATATCCATTTGTTATCCCAGTTGAGATCAACACTTCCGCCATTATACATGGTTCCATCCCATTGGGCACCTGCAGCATTTGCACCGAAAGAGAATCCGTTGGTAAGATCATTGAAAGGATCCATGAATAAAAGGAAATTATCATTTTTACCAAAGTTAAAATCACGCCGCAATGATTCTACGAAATATGGGCCTGCATTAGGTTTAAAGCAGGTTGCGATGAGATAAATATTATTGTCATCGTAGCAAACTCTTACTTCAGTTTTTACCCT